>QAKS01000003.1:17039-28000 GCA_003343685.1 Clostridiales bacterium
CTATGTCGGTGCTGTTATAGGCGGAGCCGCGGCGCTTTATGGCGACGGGAGTGATGGCGCTTCCTGTGCGGATGAGCGATTTGATGTATTCCACAGCCAGAGCGTCGTTGGGCAGGGAAAGGGAAGAGAGGTCTGTGCCGAGAAGCACTGCCGCAGCCTGTTCCCGGGCGGAGGGGAAGGAAACGCCCCGGTCGAGAAGCTGTTTTAATGCGGATTGATAGGCAGGGCTTTCGTCGGCAAAAAAGGTTCCCAGACGTCGTAAGTACTCCACGTCGCCGCTTTCAGAGCCGAAGCTTAGAAAATTGACAAGATCAAGGCCGTTCAAAACAGATACGGCGCCGAAGGCAAAGCGTTCGGCCCCGGCAGCGGCATATGTGGCGGGCAATTCGAGAACAAGGTCTGCTCCGGCCCGGACAGCTGCCTCCGCCCGGCTCCACTTGCTGAAAATGGCGGGTTCCCCGCGCTGGGTAAAGCTGCCGCTCATAATGACGATGAGCCGGTCGCATTCGGTGATGCGCCGGGTTTCCTCAATATGGTAGCGGTGACCGTCGTGAAGGGGGTTATATTCGGAAATAATTGCTGTTACAATCATAAAAACTCCTCATTGGTGCTTTTCAAAACGCTATATTTGAGTTATAATGTCTAAGTTACGATTATATTATACAGAATAATAGCATTTAATTAAACTATATTTTAAGGAAGGTACGAAAACATGGCACTGATGGACAGTATCAAAGCAAAGGCCAAGACGGATTTGAAGCATATCGTTCTGGCCGAGGGGACGGAACCGCGCACTGTGGAAGCTGCGGGGCTCATCGTGAAGGAGGGCATTGCAAAGGTGACGCTGCTGGGCGACGAGGCGGAGATTAAAAAGGTAGCCGCCGGAAAGAGCTTGGAGGGTGTGAATATGATAGACCCCGAAAAGGCAGCCAACTTTGAGAAATATGCGGAGATTTTCTGCGAACTCCGCAAGAAAAAGGGAATTACGATTGAGCAGGCGAGAGAGACGATGAAGGATCCGCTCTATTACGCCACAATGATGATTAAACAGGGCGATGCCGACGGTATGGTGGCGGGAGCCATCAACTCTACAGGCAACACGATCCGCCCCGCGCTCCAGATCATCAAGACGGCGCCGGGAATCAGGACGGTTTCGGGAAGCTTCCTGATGGAGGTGCCGAAAAAGGAGTATGGCGAAAACGGCGTGTTTGTGTTTGGAGACTGCGCGATCTGCATCAATCCTACGGCGGAAGAGTTGGCGGCAATTGCAATTTCCTCTGCTGCTACGGCAAAGGCTCTTGCGGGGATCGACGATCCGAGAGTGGCCATGCTTTCGTTCTCGACCAAGGGCAGTGCGAAGCATGAGTTTGTAGATAAGGTGACGGAGGCGACAAAGCTGGTGAAAGAGCTGGCTCCCGACCTGAACGTAGACGGAGAGCTGCAGGCGGATGCGGCGCTGGTGGAGAGCGTAGGCCAGCTGAAGAGTCCGGGCAGTTCTGTGGCAGGCAAGGCAAACGTTCTTATTTTCCCCGACATACAGGCGGGAAATATCGGCTACAAGCTGGTGCAGCGTCTGGCGGGGGCAGAGGCGATCGGGCCGATCTGTCAAGGTCTGGCAAAGCCGGTCAACGACCTTTCCAGAGGATGCAGTGTCAGCGATATTGTAAGTCTGGTGGCTCTGACGGCCGTACAGGCACAGAATATGTAATATAAGGAGTGGAGGAGAACATGAATTACATTCTGGTTGTAAACGCAGGAAGCTCTTCTTTGAAATATCAGATTATTGATATGGACGACGAGAGCGTAAAGGCAAAGGGTATTGTTGAGAGAATCGGCATTCAGGGCTCGGTTTTGACGCATACGCCCATTGGCAGGGAAAAGTTTATCCTAAAGAAGGACATGCCCACCCACGGCGAGGCAATTGATGCGGTTCTGGCGGCGCTGACGAACGCGGACCACGGAATCATCAAGGACATGAGCGAAATTAAGGCCGTGGGACACAGGGTGCTCCATGGCGGCGAAAAGTGCGTGGAATCTCAGGTCGTCACGCCTGCGGTGATTGAGGTCATCAAAGAATACATCCCGCTGGGACCGCTGCACAACCCGGCCAACCTGAAGGGAATCGAAACGTGCATGGAAAAAATGCCCGGAATTCCCAACGTTGCAGTATTTGATACGGCGTTTCACCACACAATGCCCGATTATGCGTATCTGTATGCACTGCCCTATGATGCATATACGAAGCATCACATCAGAAAATACGGCTTCCACGGAACGTCACACAGATACATTTCGATGACAGTGCCGAAGGTTTTGGGCAGAGAGAATTCCGAAGGCCTCAGACTGATCTCCTGCCATCTGGGCAACGGTTCCAGCATTGCTGCGGTTAAGGACGGAAAGTGCATCGACACGACGATGGGACTGACGCCTCTTGAGGGCCTTGCCATGGGAACCCGCTCCGGTGACATCGATCCCTCTGCCATTCCCTATCTGATGGATAAATATGATCTGAAAACAGCCGACGAGGCGGTAAACTTCCTCAACAAGAAGTGCGGCGTGCTGGGGCTGTCCGGCATCAGCAGCGATTTCAGAGATCTGGAGGATGCATCCAATGCAGGAGACAAGGGCGCAATCAGAGCGCTTGACCTGTTTAACTATCGCGTAAAACGCTATATCGGCGCATATGCGGCGGCGCTTGGCGGCGTGGACGTGATCGCCTTTGCGGGCGGCGTAGGTGAAAACGACACAGGCGTGCGCAAAAACTGCCTGAAGGGGCTCGAATTCTTAGGAATCGAGCTGGATGAGGAGAAGAACAATGTGCGCGGCAAGCAGTGCATCATCTCTAAGGACGACAGCCCTGTTACGGTGATGATCGTGCCCACAAACGAAGAGCTCATGATCGCAAGGGATACTTTTGAGCTTTGCCAAAAATAACTTGACAACGCCCCGCAATAACAATATACTTATTGGAGGTTGCGGGCGTTTTCTTCCGTGTTTTTGAGGAGGTTGCATCAATGATTTTTCACATAGACTCGTCCATGATTGATTCGGGGCTTGCGGTGAAGATCGAGTTGTGCGGCATTCCCTGCGAGGACGGTTACGATGCAGGTTATGCGATAGACGAGCCGTTGACGATTGTCGGCGAGGCGAGATATCTGCAGGGCGGCGTCGAGATGGAGGGAAACATCAGTGGGAGCATATGCACGGAATGTGCCCGTTGTTTGGCCGATGTGGAATATCCGGTTGATGTGGATTTCTGCGAATTTTTTACAGACGACGGGAATGAGGATGCGTATCCCATCGCAGACAACGAAACAATTCCGCTGGACAGAATGATTTTGGAGGCGATATCGCTGTCGCTGCCAAACAGGATTCTGTGCAGGGAGGACTGCAGAGGGCTTTGCCCCGTCTGCGGAAACGACCTCAACTATAGGGATTGCGGTTGTGAAAGAAATACTGAAATTGATAGTCCGTTCAACAAGCTGAAAGGACTGTTCGATAAGGACAAGGAGGTGTAAAGACAGATGGCAGTACCGAAGAGAAGAACATCGAAGGCCGTTACGCGCAGCAGAAAGGCGAACTGGAAGGTCGCGGCTCCGGGCCTGGGAGAGTGCCCTCAGTGCCATGAGCTGAAGCTGGCTCACAGAGTATGCAAAAACTGCGGTTACTATGACGGCAAAGAGGTCATAAAAGCAGAGGATGCTAAATAAGTGTTTGGCTGTGAAAAGCAGATAGCGTAAAACGGTGCGTCGCATTTGAACGGTGCGCCGTTTTGCGTTCCCGGCAATGCACTCTTGAATTATGAAGGGAAACATTATATAATAACGTTGCTGATATTTGGGAAGAGATCGGAGGGCCTATGAAGTTTTTAGATATTACAACTATGCTGGATGAGAATACGCCAATCTATGAGGGCGATCCGAAATTTTCCGTTGAGACATTTCACTCCATTGAACAGGACGGATACACCATAAGCAAGCTGAGAATGGGGAGTCATGCGGGGACGCATATAGACGCCCCGTCGCATTTTGTTGAGAACGGCAAAAAAATCTGCGAAATGTCGCTCAAGGCAACGGTAGGGGCATGTGTCGTGTTAAGCAGACTTGCAGACTATCGCGGACAGGCGGATAAAGTACTGCTGAGGACGGGCGCGGGACGCCTTGACCTAAAGCAGGCGGAGATGCTTGTTGACGAGCGTGTTACATTGGTGGGAACGGAGAATATGTCCATTGGCGACGACAGTGTCCACAGGCTGCTGCTCGAAAACGGATGTGTAATTTTGGAAAAGATTGATCTCACAAGGGTACGGGACGGCAACTATCTGCTGTCGGCGGCGCCGCTCAAAATTGAGGCGGACGGCAGCCCGGTACGGGCGTTCCTCATAGAAATGGACGAATGACATGAAGGATAATAAGGCACTGAAAGTTGGCTCCGTTTTCGCGGGGCTTTTCATCATCATCGGACTGATTGTGCTGGTGATTGATATTTTCTGTTTTGACAGAAGCTTCTATTCGGAAGAATACACAAAGAACGGCACCACATATGTGACGGGAATGTCCAAAAGCGACCTGATGGATACGACGGAGGTCCTGCTGGACTACTTAAGAGACGAGAGGGACGATCTTTCGGTGCGGCACGAGGTGAACGGGGAGCTGCGGGAGGTTTTTAACGAAAGGGAAAAGGCCCACATGGTAGACGTAAAAGCGCTGTATCTGGGTGCGCGGACGTTTTGCTATATTCTGTTGGCTGCCGGGATTCTTTTTGCGACGTTTTGTCTGTTGAGTAAAAAAAGGCGCAGAACGTTTCTGAAGGGGTATCTTTGGTCTAACGCTGTTTTTTTCGTTATTTTTGGCGCCCTTGCCGTTTATGCGGCCATTGATTTTTCATCATTTTGGATTCATTTTCATCATATATTTTTTACAAATGATTTATGGCTTATGGACTATAACACTGATATACTTGTGATGATGGTACCGGGTCAGTTCTTTTTTGATCTGGTCATGAGAATTGCGATTACGTCTGTGGCGGTGATGGCGGCGCTGCTGGTGGGAGCGGCAGTCTGGAGTAAGCGGATCGGGAGGAAGCAGGCTTGACATATCAAAAGAGGATGGACGATCTGCTGTGCGGATTGAGAAAGCGGGACAGTGTAAAAATATTGGCAATCGAAACATCCTGTGACGAGACAGCGGCGGCGGTGGTGGAAAACGGAAGGAATGTTTTGGGGAGCATGCTCTACTCTCAGATTGCTATTCATAGGGAATTCGGAGGCGTGGTGCCCGAAATTGCGTCCAGAAATCATACCGACAAGCTGCCTTATATTACAGACGGCGCACTGCGTGACGCAGGGCTGGATAAAAGCGAAATAGATGCGGTGGCGGTCACGGCAGGGCCGGGGCTGGTCGGCGCGCTGCTGACGGGTGTGGCCTATGCGAAAGCCTTTGCCTATGGACTGGGAAAGCCGTTGATTGCGGTAAATCACATGGAAGGGCATATCGCTGCAAATTATATTACCCATAAGGAGCTGGAGCCTCCGTTCATCTGCCTGATTGTATCCGGCGGACACACGACAATTGTACATGTGCGCGGCTATGGAGAATATAAGACACTGGGCGAGACACGGGACGACGCGGCAGGCGAGGCTTTTGACAAAATAGCGCGTGTGCTTGGTATGCCCTATCCGGGCGGACCCAATCTGGAACGACTGGCGGTCACGGGCGACGAAAACGCCTATCTATTTCCTAAAAGTTTTAAAGGAGAGACGCACCTGGACTTTTCTTTCAGCGGCGTAAAGACGGCGGTGATCAACCTTCTCCATCATATGGAGCAGAAGGGGGAACAATACGACAGAGCGGACGTTGCGGCGAGCTTTCAGAAGGCGGTTGTAAGTGTTCTGGTGGAAAATACCGTGGAGGCGGCGAGAAGAACCGGCGCTGAAAAAATCGTTCTGGCCGGTGGCGTGAGCGCGAACGGCTATTTAAGAGAGGCGATGGCAAAAGCTGCGGGAGATAAATTTCGGCTGTATTTGCCGGATGTGAATCTGTCTACGGATAACGGGGCTATGATCGGCGCGGCAGCGTATTACACGATGAAAAACGGCTGTGCGGCGGGACTGGAGCTCAATGCAGATCCGGCTTTTGAGGTGTTTTAACGATGAAGAAAATCGGTGCGTCCGGAAAAAAGAACGCACAGACGGTGCGGCGGAGCGGAAACACGGAAGACGGGAGAAGAGGCCGCCTCGATAAAAAGCAGAAACATGCACTCCTGCTGATTGCGGGGCTTGTGCTTCTGCTGGCGGCAGTGACGTTTGCGACGGTTTCGCTGGGCATCGGAGAGGGAAACTCCCGGGCGGTCAGCGCTCCGGTAGATGGCATTCAGGGAACGAAGGTTGTGCTCGACGCAGGACACGGGGGGGCGGACGCGGGAACAATCGGTACGACTGCAGGTACACAGGAGGCGGGGATCAACCTGGAAATTGCACTGCGTCTGCAAAAAGAGCTGGAAAACAGCGGCGTTCAGGTGGTGATGACCCGTTCGGACGAAAAGGCCGTTGCGGAGACGAAAGATCTGGATATGCAGAAGCGCAGGGAGATCATATCGACGAGCGGACAGGACGTGACGATCAGCATACACCAGAATCACTACGAAGATCCGGAGGTGGCAGGACCGCAGGTGTTTTATGCGCCCGGATCGGCAGAGGGGAAAAAACTGGCGGCGGCGATACAGGCGCGCATGAATTCAGGGCTGGATGTCAAATCACCTCGGACAGAGGCAGAGGGCAACTACTATATTACGAAATCCGGCGCAGCACCGTGTGTTATTGTGGAATGCGGCTTCCTCTCAAATCCGACGGAGGAACAGCTGCTGAAAAAGGATTCATACCAGATTTTGATTGTGGACGCCATCATCAGAGGTTATGCAGACTATATGAACGGCGGCGGACAGGCGGAGGGATAATATTATAAAAAGAGACGGGCTTTTAAGGACAATACCGCGGGCGGAGGCCAGAATGAAAAATCCTCTCGTCCTTGCATATATAGGAGATACGATATACGATCTGTATGTTAGGACCGTTCTTGTAAACACGGATGGAGGCGGGGTAAACAGACTGAATAAGCTGGCTGCGGGGACAGTAAACGCAAAAGCACAGTCCGATGCCGCTGTGAAAATTATGGACGTGCTTACGGAAGAGGAACAGAGTATTTTCAGACGGGGAAGAAACGCAAAGCCGGGTACCACGCCAAAAAACATGTCCGTGGGTGACTATCACAGGGCGACCGGTTTGGAGGCTCTGCTGGGGTATCTGTATCTTACAGGCGAAGACGAAAGAATTGAAGAACTTATAACGATGATAATGGATGGGAACAGTATTGGATAATAATGTATTGATCGGACGAAACACGGTAAGAGAGGCAATTAAAAACGGCAGGAGCATCGACGCCGTATATGTGAACAAGGATACGATAGACGGAAGCATCAGAGACATTCTAAAGCTGGCGCGGGAAAGAGCGCTGGTCGTCAAGGAGGCGCCCCGCAGCAAGTTGGACGAAATGGCAATGCCCTACGGCTACGGCGGAAGAACGGGTAACCATCAGGGGATTATCGCCGTTGTGCCCCCCATGGAATATGCAGAAATAGAGGACATCTTCCGTTTGGCTGAGGAGCGTAAAGAGCCGCCCTTTATCGTCGCACTGGACGGCATCACAGACCAGCAGAACCTGGGCTCGATCGTGAGAAGCGCGGAGGAGATGGGGGTTCACGGTATCATTCTCCCCAAACGCGGAAGCGCCTCAATGACGGCGGCGGCCTGTAAAGTTGCCAGCGGCGCGGAGGAGTATATTCCGATCGTGAGAGTATCAAATCTGGTGCAGACAATGGAGGAACTCAAGGGACGCGGCATATGGATCGCCTGTGCAGATATGGACGGCGTTCCCGCCGGCGAGACTGACATGAGGGGCGCCATGATGCTCGTCGTGGGTGCGGAAGGAAAGGGCGTCTCCAGACTGACGAAAGAAAAGAGTGATTTCGTAGTCAGAATAGAGACGACAGGCAAGGTCGGTTCCCTCAATGCAGCGGTAGCCGCGGCGGTATTGATTTACGAAAAAAAGAGACAGGGTTAAACGGATGAACGAAAATACGGAAGAAAAGAACTATTTGGAAAATTTGAATGAACCGGAGGAAAAGGAGCTGTTTGAGGAAAGCGACAACTTGGACGTGCCCGAGCAATATAGAGAAATGGAGGACGGTGAGCTGGTAAGGCTGGCAGAGACGGACGAGATGGCGCTGGAATACCTGCTGAACAAATATAAGTATTTTGTGAGAGCCAAAGCGCGTTCCTACTTTTTGATCGGAGCGGACCGGGAGGATTTGGTGCAGGAGGGGATGATCGGACTGTATAAGGCAATCCGCGACTACCGCGACGACAGGCAGGCGTCGTTTCGGGCCTTTGCGGAGCTGTGCATCACACGCCAGATCATTACGGCGATCAAGACCGCCACGCGGCAGAAACACAAGCCTCTGAACTCCTATGTATCGCTGAACAAGCCGATCTATGACGAGGAATCCGACAGGACGCTGTTTGACGTGATATTGGGGCCGAAGGTATCAAATCCGGAGGAGATCATGATAGACAGAGAGGATTTGGCAGCCGTGGAGGAAAAGATTGGAGAGGTGTTGTCGGATCTGGAGTGGAAGGTTCTGGAACTGTATTTGCAGGGAAAGTCCTATCAGGAGATTGCAGAGATACTTGGACGGCGGAGCAAGTCCATTGACAATGCACTGCAAAGGGTAAAAACAAAGCTTGAGATGTATATTGAGGCGAGATAATCAGGTTGACAATCCTTTGAAGCTAAATTATACTGAATAAGTTATAGATTGGGAAATTATATTTTCGATATAGAGAGGTGGAAAACATGGCAAACGAATTTGTGCTGACGAGAAAAGGCAAGCAGGCTATGGAGGAAGAGCTTGAATACCTGAAGACGACAAAGCGCGCGGAGATTTCCGAACAGATAAAAGTGGCGCGCTCTTTCGGAGACTTGAGTGAGAATGCCGAGTATACGGAAGCGAGAAATGAACAGTCGCGCATTGAGGGAAAAATTCTGGATCTGGAAAAAATCCTGCGGACAGCCAAGATTGTGGAGGACGACGAGATCAATCTGGAGACGGTGGGTATCGGAACGAAGGTCAGGATCAAAGACATGAGCGACGGAACTGAGGAAACTTACAGCATTTTCGGCTCCACGGAAACAGACGTCAAAATGAACAGGATATCCAACGAGTCGCCTGTCGGAAAGGCGCTGATGGGCAAGCATGTAGGCGAAGAGGCACTGGTACAGGCTCCGGGCGGGGAGTTCTCCTATAAGGTGCTTGAAATATCAAAGGCAGACGAGAACAACTAGGAGAGAAGAGGACATGGCCGAAAACAACAGACAGGGAACGACAGAACAGGATATAAACGAAATTGTCCGCATCCGGCGGGAAAAACTGCAGACGCTTGTTGACGAAGGTAAAGACCCGTTTGCTCAAGTCAGATTTGACCGCACGGCAGATTCGGCGAAGATATTGAGCTGCTTTGAGGAACTGGAAGGAACCGTTCAGACGATAGCCGGCAGAATTATATCGAAGCGGATTATGGGCAAGGCCAGCTTTTTCCACATTTTGGACGGGGAGGGTCAGATACAGGGCTATGCGCGGCGCGACGTGATGGGAGACGAGCCTTACGCAGCCTATAAAAAATACGATATCGGCGACATCGTCGGGATCAAGGGAGAGGTGTTCCGCACCAATGCGGGCGAAATCTCCATAAAATGCCACGAGATTACCCTGCTGTCGAAATCTCTTTTGCCGTTGCCGGAAAAATACCACGGTCTTAAGGACCCGGAGCTGCGGTATCGCCAGAGATACGTGGATCTGATTGTCAATCCGGAAGTGAAAAAGACCTTTGCCATGAGGTCTAAAATCGTCCACTATATTCGGGAATATCTAGACGAGAGGGGATATATGGAGGTGGAAACGCCGATTCTTCACGGTACGGCAGGCGGCGCGGCAGCGCGTCCGTTTATCACTCATCACAATACGCTCAATATTGATATGTATTTGCGCATTGCGACAGAGCTGCACCTGAAGAGACTGATTGTCGGCGGGTTTGAGAAGGTCTATGAAATCGGACGCATTTTCCGCAACGAGGGCATGGATATGAAACACAACCCGGAATTCACCACCATGGAATTGTATGAGGCGTATACCGACTACAACGGCATGATGGAACTCTGCGAAAATCTGTTTGCATATTGTGCGGAAAAACTCTACGGGACGACAAAGATCGCCTATCAGGGGGAGAATATCGACCTGACGCCGCCGTGGACACGTATGACAATGAACGATTCTGTAAAGAAATATGCAGGAGTGGACGTGATGGCATGTGCCGACGACGAGGAGGCTCGCCAGCTGGCGAAAAAGATGCACGTCGAAGTGGATGCAGACGCGACGAGAGGAAAAGTGCTGGCAGAGTTTTTTGACGCGTTTGTGGAAGAAAAGCTGGCGCAGCCGACCTTTATTACGGATTATCCGATAGAGGTTTCGCCGCTGGCGAAGAGAAAACCGGATCAGCCGATGCTGACGGAGCGTTTTGAGATGTTCTGCACGGGACGGGAACTGGCAAACGCCTTCTCCGAGCTGAACGACCCGATCGACCAGAAAGGGCGTTTTGTGGAGCAGATGAAGGAGAGAGAGAAGGGCGACGACGAAGCCCATATGATGGATGACGATTTTGTCACGGCGCTGGAGTACGGCATGCCGCCGACGGGAGGCATCGGAATTGGAATTGACAGGATGGTGATGCTTCTCACGGATCAGTATTCCATCAGGGATGTGTTGCTGTTCCCCACAATGAAGTCCTTACCGAACGACAAGTAAGAAAACCCCAGTATTTATGCGGGTTTCGGGACTTTCCAAACCGAATA
>QAKS01000008.1:0-6602 GCA_003343685.1 Clostridiales bacterium
AAGCCGCTTGCAGTTAGAGGAGAGGGGGCTTGCCAAACCCTAAAAAACTGTGTTATAATTGGGAATGCTATGAGGAAGCAAAGTACTTTTGCCGCAGAATGCCGTATGCAAGAGAGGCGGGCCCATCGGCTGAGAGGCCGCCATCGGCGCGGAGGGGGAAATTTCACTTCGGAGCATTGCTGTTGAAGGAAGAGTAGGCAGCGACGGGTCGGCGACGTTATACGCCATGATGAGAACCTCGGCAAAGAGAGGGATGCGGGTGGTACCGCGGAGCGGAAAATGCTTCGCCCTGTAATGTTACAGGGCGTTTTTTAGTTGGAATTACGAAAGGAAAGGGTCAGGAAGATGCAGGAGAGACTGAACGAGACGCTGGAAGAGATGAAGAAAAAGCTGGCGGAGCTGGATAAGGGCGACGCGCTCAAGGACGTGCGCACGCAATATCTGGGGAAAAAGGGAAAGATATCCGCTATGATGAAGCAGATGGGGCAGCTGGCGCCGGAGGAGCGGCCCAGCTTCGGACAGAAGGTGAACGCTCTCCGTCAAGAGGCGGAGGCGCTGATCGAAAAAAAGAGAGCCGAGTTTGAGGAAGCGGAGAGACTGCGCCGCTTTGAAGCTGAGACGATAGACGTGACGTTGCCGACGATAAAAAACAGACTGGGCGGAGCGCATCCCATTACGCGGGTCAAAAGGGAGATTATCGGCATATTCACAAAAATGGGCTTTACCGTTGTGGAAGGGCCGGAGATCGAGCTGGACAAATACAATTTTGAAATGCTGAATATTCCCAAGGATCATCCCGCCCGTGATGAGCAGGACACCTTTTACGTGACGGATGACATTGTTTTAAGGACGCACACCTCCCCCGTACAGGTGCGGACGATGCTGGCGAAGGAGCCGCCGATCCGTATGCTGTGTCCGGGCAGGGTATTCCGTCAAGACGATGTGGACGCAACTCACTCTCCTGTGTTCAACCAGATCGAGGGACTGGTGATCGACAAAAACGTGACATTTGCGGATCTTAAGGGGACGATCAACGCATTTCTCCGCGAGTTTTACGGGGAGGATACAAAAACAAAGTTCCGTCCCGGATTTTTCCCGTTTACGGAGCCTTCCGCAGAGGTAGACGCGACATGCTCGCTCTGTCATGGCGAAGGCTGCCCGGCCTGCAAAGGGGCGGGGATGATCGAGGTGCTGGGCTGCGGCATGGTCAATCCGCGAGTGCTTGAAAACTGCGGCATAGACCCGGAGGTATACAGCGGCTTTGCCTTTGGCCTTGGGCTGGACAGGCTGACAAATATTAAATACGGAATCAATGACATCAGACTGCTCTATGAAAACGACATTCGTTTCATAAAACAGTTCAAATAAGGAGGAGACGACAATGATAGCACCGCTGAAATGGATCAGGGACTATGTAACGATAGATATTGCGCCGGAGGAGTTTGCCGACAGAATGATTATGATCGGCAACGGCGTAGAGGGAATCGAGAAGCTGGGCGACAACATGAAGAAAGTTGTCGTGGGCAGAATAGAAAAAATTGAGAAGCATCCGGATGCCGACAAACTGGTGGTCTGCCAGATTGACGTGGGAGAGCAGGAACTTCAGATCGTGACCGGCGCGGACAATGTGTTTGAAGGGGCGTTGGTGCCGGTGGCATTGGTGGGAGCGGAGCTGCCCAACGGCGTAAAGATCAAAAAGGGTAAGCTGCGCGGTGTGGAGAGCTATGGTATGCTGTGCAGCGGCGAAGAGCTGTGCATAAAGGACAGCGATTATCCCGGCGCCGAGGTATACGGAATCCTGATTTTGAAGGAGGAGTACGCACCCGGTACGGACATGCGGGAAGTACTCATGATGAACGATACGGTGATCGAGTTCGAGGTAGGAGCAAACAGGCCGGACTGCCTTTCAGTGCTGGGCATCGCAAAAGAGGCCGCGGCTGCCTTGGAGGAGGCGGTAAAGCTGCCTGAGACGGATTTTGAGGAACACGGCGGGGATATTTCCGACTATGTCACGGTGACGGTAGAGGACAGGGATTTATGCCCCAGATATATGGCGCGTGCGGTGAAAAACGTAAAAATCGGCCCCTCGCCCAGATGGATGCAGGAGAGGCTCAGGGCTGCGGGAGTGCGCCCGATCAGCAATATCGTTGATATCACCAATTACGTGATGATAGAGACGGGACAGCCCATGCACGCCTTTGACGCGCGCGATATTCGGGGCGGACACATCGTGGTGCGCCGGGCGGAGAACGGAGAGAAAATGACGACGCTGGACGGCAAGGACAGGGAGTACACCTCGTCGATGCTGATGATCTGCGACGAAGATGGACCCATCGGCATTGCCGGCATCATGGGCGGCGAAAATTCGGAAATCAAGGAGGATACGACGACTGTCGTGTTCGAGGCCGCTAAGTTTGCATACGGCAATATTCGCCAGACGGCGAGGGCGCTGGGCATGGCGACGGAGGCCTCAATGCGCTTCTCCAAGGGCGTGGACTGTGCCAATGTGGAGTTTGCCATGAAGAGGGCCTGCAGGCTGGTGGAGGAGCTGGCGGCAGGTGAAAACGTATCCGGCGTGATCGACGTGCTGTCTGAGGATTTGAGCGAGAAAATCGTGGATGTGACGGCGGACGAAATCAATGCGCTGCTGGGAACGGAGCTTTCCGCAGATAAGATTACAGATTGCCTTGGGAGGGTGTCCATCCGGACGGACGCAGACAAGCTGCAAGAAGGAAAAATATCCTGCCATGTTCCGGCGGGCCGCGGCGATATTGACGGTAAAGCCGACATAGCCGAAGAGGTGGCAAGAATATACGGCTACAACAACATCCCGGAGAACCCGGTGCAGGGGAAGCCCATGACGGATGTGGGCGGACTGATGAAGCACAGTACAGTGGCGGTAGAGGCCATCAAAACCTATATTAACTCCACGGGCTTTTTCGAGTGTCTGACGTATTCGTTTGTGGGCGAGTCGGATTTTGACAAGCTTTGCCTGCCTGCGGAGCATTCCTTAAGAAAGGCGGTCAGGATCAAGAATCCGCTGGGCGACGACACGTCTGTTATGCGGACGACGCTGATTCCCAGTATTCTGCGGGTAATGGCGCTGAACCAGAAGCGCAGAAATAAGGATATTAAGGTTTACGAAGTAAACAGGGTATATCTGCCAAAGCAGCTGCCTTTGACGGAGCTGCCCGATGAACGGCTGAAGCTGTGTCTGGCGGTCAGCGGCAAGGACTACGACTTCTATACACTGAAGGAAGAGATGGAAAATATCTGCGAGGTGATGAATATCGACGCCGAGTTTGACGTGCGCACCGGGGGAATGGGCTATTTTCATCCGGGCAGAAAAGCGCTGATGTATATCGGAGACGTACTGGTGGGGCAGATCGGGGAGATTCATCCTGATGTTGCAGATAATTTCGGCCTGCTGGAGCGTACCTATGTGGCACAGATGGACTTGGAACATCTGCTGGACTGCATGGGGACGAAAAAACGTTTTCAGGCGCTGCCAAAATATCCCGCTATCGAGAGGGATATTGCGATTACGGTGGCGAAGGATGCGGAATCGGGAACGATTCGCAACGCCATCAGACGGTGTGGCTGCAAATATCTGGAGAGTGCGGAGCTGTTTGACGTATATGAGGGTGCGCAGGCAGGTCTGGGCAGAAAATCTTTGGCATATTCACTGACCTTCCGGTCGCCGGACGGCACACTGACGGATGACGATATTAAAAAGGATATGGATCGGATCATATCACTGCTGGAGAATGATTTTGACGCGGCGCTGCGCGACGCATAGAAAGGGGACTTCAGTCTGGTGGGAATGCGATGAAGTCTGATGCAGATTACGGTATCGGGCTGATCGGTTTTTAAAAAAAGCATAGAAACGGGGCCCTGCGTACTTGACAGAAGTACGCAGGGCCTTTGTTTCGAAAGAGGAAGGAACGGGTGCAAAATCAGGGCAGGCATGTCGGTTTTATTTGTCAAACTATTGTATTCCGGCAGCGTAAATGTTATGATAAAAGATAAATAAGGAAGCAGGAAAGCGAAAAGATATGAAAGTTAAGTTAGTCATTTTTGACTTGGACGGCACACTGGCAAACACGCTGACGGACATTACAAAATCGGTCAATGTATTTCTGAAGCGGTACGGAGAGTATGAGGCGACAGAGGAACTGATCCGCAAATCCATCGGGAACGGTGCAAAAAAGCTGCTGGAGAGAGTGATGAAGGCACTGGGCGTAGAGGGAATCCTGACGGACGACGAGCTTGCGCGTTATAAAAGGATTTATCTCGACAACGGAACAGATCACGTTGAACTGTATCCGGGCGTCAGAAGTATGCTGTTTGAGCTTCAGCGCAGGGGGATCAAAATGGCGGTAGCAACGATGAAGCCGTCGGTTGTGACGAGAGCGACGCTTGTAAGGCTATCTATAGAGGATTTCTTCAGCACAGTATATTCCGCGGAGGAAATGCTGCGTCCCAAGCCGGATCCATGGGTTGTAAAAATATGCGCAAAGGCTATGGAAACGGACGTAAGCGAGACGGTTATGGTGGGAGACGGCATGACGGATGTACGCGCCGGAAAGGACGCGGGCGCGGTATCGGTAGCGATTTTAGGAGGATATGGCGACAGGGAGAAGCTGCTGGCGAGCGATGCGGATTTTAAAATTGACGGCGCCGGCGTCCTTGCGAAAGTGATAGATGAGGTGGAAAAATGACGGAGAAGGTGTTTGACAGCGGACGGGATCAATGGACGGTGACGATATCCGGAGAGATAGATATGTACAACGTGGGACTGCTGAAAAAGGAGCTCTCCGAGATTGACCGGGGAAATGTGCGGCTGGAATGCGGGGAGATGACCTATATTGACTCCACGGGAATCGGCACACTCGCCTCAGAACTGAGCAGACTTAAAAACGCAGGCTATCGTATTGTAATTGCCGGGCTCAGACCGCATATTTGCAAGATATTCAAACTGACCGCAATGGACTCCATTTTTTCGCTGGAGGAAGACGATGAAAAACAGGTCTGAGATCAGGATGCCGGCGGGAGCCGGCAACATACTGCCGTTGCGCCTTTTTTTTTCGGGGATGGCGACCCGCGCAGGGCTGGATGTGGATGACATAGAGGACGTTAAGGCGGCTGTATCGGAGGCGTGTGTTCTTCTCATGGCGGGCGCCGGCGGCGGAGAACTCCGCATTACGGTAGAGAGCGGAGACGGGCTTTGGGCCGAATGTGCAGTTGAGGGATATGAGGAAGAGACTTTTGACGCAGATGCGGCGGGAATGTCGCGTATAATTCTGGAAGCGCTGGCGGATGAGGCCGACTTTTTTGACAGAGACGGAAAGACAGAACGGCTGTCATTTAAATTCAGGACACGGGTTTGATACAGATCTCGCTGGAAGAGGAAAGGGAGCTTTTCCTCAAATACACAAAAACAAAAAATGAGACGCTTCGCAACGGGATTCTGGAACGGTATTTGTTTATCGCTCAGATTGTGGCCAAGAAATTTGTCGGGCGCGGAGTGGAATATGACGACCTGTACCAAGTGGCGGCGTTGGCTTTGGTAAAGGCGATCGAAAGATTTGATCCGGAAAAAAACGTGCGATTCAGCAGTTTTGCCACGCCATCGCTGGTAGGAGAGGTAAAGAATTACTTCAGGGATAAAACGCGGCTGCTGCACATTTCCCGAAAGGACAGCGAACAGCTGGTGAAGCTGGCGGAGGTGAAGCGCGACCTTTTGACACAGGGAAAAAGAGCGCTGCCGAAGACGATTGCAGAGTGTATGGAAATATCGGAGGACAGAGTGCTGGAACTGTTGGAAATGCAGAAGATAGCGACGATGACATCCATGGATAACACGGTGGGCGACGATGATACCTCCCTGAGTGAGCTTCTCGGAGACGCGGACAGAGGCTATGACGATGTGGAGACGAGGGATCTGCTGAAGCGCAGTATGGCAATGCTGGACCGGGAGGAGCAGGCTATTCTGCACGCGCGGTTTTGGCAGGATAAATCCCAAAGGTCAATCGCGGAGGAGCTGGGCGTATCGCAGATGTACGTTTCCCGAAAAGAGAAAAAAATATTGGCGAAAATGCGCGAAACAATCAGAAAAAGCGGCGCTGTCTGACTGAGGTGTTTAAAAAAGCCAATATGCGTTTATCTATACGGCGGAAGGGATAATTGAATTTCTTTGGTCGGAGGACAGGATGGACGTGACAATTTATTCTTTGGAGGGCGTAAGAAGTGCTGTATCGCAACTGCTTCATGCGACGGAGCACTGCTGCACGCTGACAGAGGAAAAAAAATACTATATCAGATTGCTGTTAAATGAGACGATAAACAATGCGTTTTGCCACTCCGGGCAGAGCTGTGCCATGTTGGACTGGACGATCAGAAACGGCGTTCTCATTTTTTCGGTGGAGGACAGAGGACGGGGCTTTGACAGGCGAGATGTTCCGAAGCCGACGCTGGAGAGTGGCAGCGGGCGAGGGCTGACGATTGTGGAAAGTATTGCGGATCGGGTGGTATACGAAAAGGGAGGAAGGAAAATACTGGTTGAAATGACGCTGTAATTGTTTCTAAAGTATTAATTTTTT
>QAKS01000008.1:8710-15258 GCA_003343685.1 Clostridiales bacterium
GCAGGGCTGGATGTGGATGACATAGAGGACGTTAAGGCGGCTGTATCGGAGGCGTGTGTTCTTCTCATGGCGGGCGCCGGCGGCGGAGAACTCCGCATTACGGTAGAGAGCGGAGACGGGCTTTGGGCCGAATGTGCAGTTGAGGGATATGAGGAAGAGACTTTTGACGCAGATGCGGCGGGAATGTCGCGTATAATTCTGGAAGCGCTGGCGGATGAGGCCGACTTTTTTGACAGAGACGGAAAGACAGAACGGCTGTCATTTAAATTCAGGACACGGGTTTGATACAGATCTCGCTGGAAGAGGAAAGGGAGCTTTTCCTCAAATACACAAAAACAAAAAATGAGACGCTTCGCAACGGGATTCTGGAACGGTATTTGTTTATCGCTCAGATTGTGGCCAAGAAATTTGTCGGGCGCGGAGTGGAATATGACGACCTGTACCAAGTGGCGGCGTTGGCTTTGGTAAAGGCGATCGAAAGATTTGATCCGAAAAAAAACGTGCGATTCAGCAGTTTTGCCACACCATCGCTGGTAGGAGAGGTAAAGAATTACTTCAGGGATAAAACGCGGCTGCTGCACATTTCCCGAAAGGACAGCGAACAGCTGGTGAAGCTGGCGGAGGTGAAGCGCGACCTTTTGACACAGGGAAAAAGAGCGCTGCCGAAGACGATTGCAGAGTGTATGGAAATATCGGAGGACAGAGTGCTGGAACTGTTGGAAATGCAGAAGATAGCGACGATGACATCCATGGATAACACGGTGGGCGACGATGATACCTCCCTGAGTGAGCTTCTCGGAGACGCGGACAGAGGCTATGACGATGTGGAGACGAGGGATCTGCTGAAGCGCAGTATGGCAATGCTGGACCGGGAGGAGCAGGCTATTCTGCACGCGCGGTTTTGGCAGGATAAATCCCAAAGGTCAATCGCGGAGGAGCTGGGCGTATCGCAGATGTACGTTTCCCGAAAAGAGAAAAAAATATTGGCGAAAATGCGCGAAACAATCAGAAAAAGCGGCGCTGTCTGACTGAGGTGTTTAAAAAAGCCAATATGCGTTTATCTATACGGCGGAAGGGATAATTGAATTTCTTTGGTCGGAGGACAGGATGGACGTGACAATTTATTCTTTGGAGGGCGTAAGAAGTGCTGTATCGCAACTGCTTCATGCGACGGAGCACTGCTGCACGCTGACAGAGGAAAAAAAATACTATATCAGATTGCTGTTAAATGAGACGATAAACAATGCGTTTTGCCACTCCGGGCAGAGCTGTGCCATGTTGGACTGGACGATCAGAAACGGCGTTCTCATTTTTTCGGTGGAGGACAGAGGACGGGGCTTTGACAGGCGAGATGTTCCGAAGCCGACGCTGGAGAGTGGCAGCGGGCGAGGGCTGACGATTGTGGAAAGTATTGCGGATCGGGTGGTATACGAAAAGGGAGGAAGGAAAATACTGGTTGAAATGACGCTGTAATTGTTTCTAAAGTATTAATTTTTTGAAGTTTACGGCATATTTCCTGCAAACATGCAGGATTTTTTTTTGCAGTGTGGAATTAATTATAGTTGAGAAAAACGGAGGTAGTTTTTATGGTACAGAGGACATCCGGCAGAGGCAGGTCTTCCAGAATCAAGCCGGATCACACTCGAATGTATATTATAATAGGTATTATTGCGGTGGCAGTCGTGATAACAACGCTGGTGCTTTTGCTATATGCCCCAAAGGCAGAGGCTGCGGAGGGCACGATGTCATTTGCCTATGAGGGAAAAGGACTTGTCATACGCAAAGAGAAGCTGTATAAGTCTGAAACCTACGGAAAGACAACCTTCTTGGCGCAGGAAGGCGAGGTGGTGACGACAGGCACGGCAATTGCCGATGTTTATACATGGGATTACAATGCAAATGACGTTGCCCAGCTCAATGTGATTGAGGATACGATTATGGACTATCAGGAAAAATACATTCTCGACGAGTCCCTGAAAAAAGAGCTGGAAAACATGAACACCGGTGTAAACCAAAAGGCGAAGGAGATTTCCGACGTTGTTTCAGGAGCGGCGACCGGTAATCTCATCAAGCTGGAGCAGGAGTTGAAGCAGCTGATGCAGGAGCGTCAGAAGTTTTTGAACGAGGCGGTGGCGGAGGACGAACAGCTTAAGGCCTTTTACGAACAGAGAAACGATCTGGAAACGAGAATCGCGGACTGGAAGCAGACGATACTTGCGGAAAGCGACGGCGTTGTAAGCTTTTATTTTGACGGTTTGGAGACTGTTTTGACGCCGGACAATATGACAAAGCTGACGCCGGCGAATATAGCTGACGTCTTTGCGGGCAAATCCATTGTCCCCACCAGCGGAAACGAGCCGTCTCAGACCTCGGCCAGATCGCTGTACAGACTGGTAGAGCAGAACGAATGGTATGTGGTGTTTGTAGCGGACAGCCGCATTGCTGAATTTGAAAATCCCTCAAACGTATTTAACGTGGAATTTTCGGCGGGAGAAAATCTTACCTTCAGTGGATCGGTAAGCGAATCGCAGGAGAGCGGCGGAAAATATTTGTATTATCTGAAATTTACCGAGCCGATCTCGGATATGGTGATGGCGAGAAAGGTCAACATGAGCATAACGGCTACGTTCAGCGGTGTGCAGGTGCCCGCAGGTGCCGTGAGGATGGCGGACAATCAGCTCGGGGTATATGTTGATAACGGTGGCAATAAGGAGTTTGTAGCAGTTAAGGTAAAAACGATAGACGACCAGATGGCAATTGTGGAGCCGGAGAATATGTCCAGTCCGCTCATATCCGGTTGTACAGTATATGCGTGAGGCGATTTGCAGATGAGCATCAGAGGGAATATTGAAACAGTAAGAGAGAATATTGCGAGGGCTGCCGAAAGGTCCGGACGGTCAGCAGAGGACATTCTGCTGCTGGCTGTGTCAAAAACGGTGGGACCGGATAAAATGCAGGAGGCTTTTGACGCAGGAATCAGAGATTTCGGCGAAAATCGAGTGCAGGAATTTTTGAAAAAAGAGGAATTTTTTTGTAAAAAAGCCAATTTTCATATCATTGGGCAGTTGCAAAAGAATAAAGTAAAGTATATAATAGGTCACATAGAAATGTTACATTCTCTATGTTCTGTTTCTGTGGCCGCTGAAATCCAGCGTTTGTGCGAAAAAATGGATGCAACGCAGGATTGTCTTATCCAGATTAATACATCTCATGAGGAAAGTAAGTCAGGCGTGCCCGCGGAAGAAGCGGAGCGGCTGATTGAGGAAATAGCGCCGTTTGACAGGGTCAGAGTAAAAGGGCTGATGACGATAGGGGCCAGAGATGCTTTGGGTGAGCTGGCAAGACCGTATTTCAGACAGCTCAGGAACCTGTTTGACAGACTGAGTTCTGTAAAGACGGATAATTTTGAGATGAGACATTTGTCCATGGGTATGACGAGCGACTATGAGGCTGCCATTGAGGAGGGCGCTGATATTGTCCGTGTTGGTTCTGCTATCTTCGGCGAACGGGCGCCGGGATGATGATAGATTTATCATACAAAGGAAGATGAGGGAAGATTATGGGAATATGGAAGAAGAATATCGGTTTTGGTGAGATCGAGGAAAATGACTACGAAGATGAAATGTATGACGAGCCTGCGGAAAATGAATACAGGCAGGGAGACATTTACGCGGAAAGAGAATATGACGACAGTGTTCCTTATTCCAGAAAGCGCTCCAAGGTGATTGAAATGCCCGAAAACAGGCGCGCTTTTGACGGAACAAAGCAGAAGATGGTGATTGTGAAGCCGTCTACATATGACGATTCTCACAGGGTGGTCGAGCATCTGAAATCGAGAAGAGCGGTAGTTCTGAATTTGGACGAGATTGACGTGCAGCTGGCGCAGAGAATCCTGGATTTTGTGGCCGGCGGTTCTTATGCTCTCGGCGGTACGATTAAGAGAGTGTCCCGTGGAATTTTTACAGTGCTTCCGTCCAATATCGAGCTGTTTGAATCGGAAGACGGACGTTCCGCCGGAAGAGACAGCGAACAGGAAGACTATAATCTGTAGGAGCAATTACTGCACAGACGGCAGAGCTGCGGCGCAGGGTTTGTCTGCGCGTTACGCAGTGCGTTGAAGGGAAAGCATTTATGGCACTAAACAGAGACTATATACAGAACATCAGATTTGATATCCAGAAAAAGGGATATTCCACGGAACAGGTGGACAATTTTCTGGATACGATTTTGGCGGAGTGGGACGCTGTGCAGAAGGAAATGGCGGAGCTGAAGGCCAATCTGGAGCAGTACCGCAGTATGGAAAGAAAGCTCACAAATGCACTGGTCAACGCAGAGGAGACGGCCGAAAATATTGTTGACAAGGCCCGGGAGAGGGCAAATGGCATTATAGCAGAGGCAAACGCCTATGCAAAGACGGCTGCCGAAAAGGTCGAGAAGGAAGAATTGTCCTACAGAGACGAGTGTATAAAAGAACGCGAGAAGTATCTGTATCAGGCGAATATGCTTAAGGATTTCACAGAGGAATATAAGAGCAGAATTCGCTCGGATTTGGCAATATTTGCTCAGAAATTTGAGACAGTTTACAGCTTTGACGAGGGAATAGCCGAAAATAATCCCAAAGTAATGGAGATTATGAAGGAGGATATCGGCGAACCGGCTGTTATGGAGGAGCCGTCGGTACAAAAAGCCGAGGATCTGGAAGAGCGTCCCGAAACGGCGTCGGAAGAGGAACAGGATGCGTCCGTCGGTGAAAAACAGTCAGAAGAGGCTGTTGAGCGGGAGCCGGAGGCAAAGGAAAAATCGTTTGACATGGAAGCCATTATGCAGAACCTTCCGGAGAATGAGGATGAACTCAAGGCTATGATAGACGAGATTCTGTGACAAAAAGCTGATGAAAAGGCATAAGGCTGTATGGGCCGAAATGCCTTTTTCTTTTTTTGGGAAGAAAACCGGTGATTTCTATAAAAAAGATAAAAATATAAGTCATTATGTGCTATAATGTATTTGTATTATGACAAAATAATAGCTGAGGTGGTAAATTGGGTATTTTCGATACAAATGTTCAGGAATTGAAATACAAGGTGCTGAGAGAGGTAGCCAATCTGTATTTTGACGATAACGTCGAAGAGGGCCTGTTGAATATAGCGGAGAAAATTGTTCCGGGTCCTAAGGCAACGATGCGGTGCTGCATTTATAAGGAACGGGCCATTGTGAACGAGAGGATTAAGGTTGCGATGGGAACGGGTCATGCCTTCGACAGGGTGATCGAGGTGCTGGATATCGCATGTGACGAATGTCCCGTAACGCAGATCAGCGTCAGCGATTCCTGCCGTGGATGTATTGCGCACAGATGCGCCAACGCATGCCCGAAGGACGCAATCTCATTTAAAAACCAGAAGGCGGTAATTGACCACGACAAATGTATTACCTGCGGAAGATGCGTCGCGGTCTGCCCTTATAGCGCCATTACAAAAAACCAGCGTCCCTGCGAAAAGGCGTGCAAGGTTGGTGCCATTATGATGGATGAGAACAAAAAGGCGAAGATAGACGACGAGAAGTGCATTTCATGTGGTGCATGCGTTTATCAGTGCCCTTTTGGAGCGATTACAGATCGCTCGTTTATATTGGACTGCATAGGATATTTGAAGAGGGCAAAAAGCGAAGGGTTGGAGGTCTTTGCCGTCGTCGCACCGTCCATATCGGGACAATTCCAAAAAATTAAGGTGGGTCAGATCGTTTCGGGACTGAAGCAGCTTGGTTTCCACAGTGTGGTTGAGGCGGCTCTCGGAGCGGATATGGTGGCTTATAAAGAGGCGAAGGAGCTGGCGGAAAAGGGATTTTTGACCAGCTCGTGCTGTCCGGCGTTTGTGGAATACATCAAGAAAGCTTTCCCCTCTATGGCGGAGCATATCTCCGGAAATCTTTCGCCGATGGCAGAAGTGGCGGCGTTTATTAAAAAACTGAACCCGGAGTGCAGAGTGGTATTTATCGGGCCGTGCACTGCCAAGAAAAAGGAAATTCTCGGAGGCTCCAGAGCGGGGGAATATATCGACTGTGTTATTACGTTTGAAGAGCTGCAGGCGCTGTTTGACAGCAGGGGAGTGGAACTGAGCAAAATGCCGGACGATGTGTTGGATAATGCGTCGTATTTCGGCAGAATTTTTGCGAGAAGCGGTGGCCTTTCCGATGCGGTTCTCGAAGCTGTAAGGGAACGGGATGATATTGATATGGAGGTTCGCGCAGAGGTATGCGACGGAATCGAGCAGTGCAAAAGAGCGCTGATGCTGGCGTCTAAGGGTAAGCTGGAGGCGGACTTTATCGAGGGTATGGCGTGTGATCAGGGCTGCATTGGCGGTGCGGCGTGCCTCACGCATGGGGCGAAGAATAAGGCAGAGGTAGACAAATACGGGCGCGAAGCGATGGAGAAGAACATTAAAGATGCGATCAGCATTATGGAAGTGTAGAGAGGGAAGCCTTTTTTGAAAAGATGAATAATGCCTGCCGCGACCGACGCTGCGGCAGGTTTTTCGCGTGTTTTCCGGCATAAA
>QAKS01000031.1 GCA_003343685.1 Clostridiales bacterium
GGTCTTGTTTTCCGCTTCTTGGCCGAAACAGATCTGTCCTCCCTCTGTTTTGACGGATCGCTCCGTATATTCCACCACATTCGCAAACTGTTCGATATCCCCAAAACTCCTTTTAACACAACAAGTCCACCGGTTTGCAGCCTTCGCCATCGGGATCGGAAAACCATCCATTCTGTTCTGTGTCCGGACGCAGGCAACAGCAGTAAATACCGTTAACCAAGCCAATATCAGTACTGCAATGCGCCATCTTTTCCTCTTCATTTGCTTTTTCTCCTGAATTAAAAACAAAAAAAGTTTTTGAAAGCTTTATCCGATGTGTTCACAGCAATATAATATCATGTCATTGGTATATTATCAACCGTTTCTTTCCAATTTTGACTGAGAGTTTAAAATTTGTTTTTAATTTTGTGCTTCATTCATGTACAAACCTTGAAAACACCCGCCTCAGCCTCTATCCCAGAACAGCCGGAACATTCTGCACTGCCCATCTCTTCATACTATTCCGTGCCGACCTCATCCTCCCGGTCTTTATTCTGTGCTTCTGCAATTTCTGTTTCGGTAAATTCCCTCTTAACGCCTATCTCCTGAATTACCGTAACCATAGCCGTAACGTATTGTTCTTCGTCCTCTCCCGGATCTATCGACGACGAAAAGCCGCACACCTCTTCATAGTCTCCAATCTGCTTCAGCGCATTATAATATGCCGCTTCCCTCGCTGAAAGTTCTGCCTGTCTTGAGCTGTTGACTGTTTTTTTCGTCTCCCTCCGCTCTATGCTGATCAGTTCCAGCGGCAAAGCTGCATTGACGCCGATCATTCCCTCTGATTTCTCTGCAGTCTCAAATGTGTCAAACGGATTTTTTCCGCTGATTGGAAACATACTCTTTCCCAAACGCATCCAGATTTCCACCGCGGTACGGCCTGTCAGCTCTCCGTTATCCTCAGATACCCTTGCCTTTCCGTAATAATCCACCTGTGCACATACCGTTCCGTCGGCAGGCGTAACAAAAGAATACTCCCGCTTTTCAAATTTTCCCGCTATCAGCACGTCTCCTACTTCTACAACATCTCCCGGCGCCACCTGAGCCTGACCCCTCAGTGGAACTATACTGGTTACGACACCCCGCTTATCGGCCAGAATATCGCATGGCTTTAATTCTGCCAGTTCAGGCTTCTCCGTCCCCTCTAAAATTTCTACCTTCAGTATGACTCCCGTGAACTTTGCCTCAACAAAAATCACATTGGGAAACGTCTCCTGAATTTTGTCTTTCAACTGTTCCAAATCTATACTGCTTTTTGGCGCGCCCGCAACGGCCCCGCAATCGTGTATCATATCGTTTAAACGAAATTCATTTATTGTTTCAGCCCCTACTATTTTAACACCGAAACAAAAACAGCTCAAAACAAGAACAGCACAAAGCGCCGCCAGAAAGGCAAATACCGCCGCCGGTCTTCGTCTCACAAGATTCATAAGGCACATCGCGCCTCCATACCGAACAATCTTGTTTTCATATGAGAAGTCTTTCATTGCCGATTTTATTCTGAGGTAGTCCGGCGCAGAAATAGTAAAAAATGCTTTGCTGTATGAAACACGTCTGACATTTTTCAGGCGCACGCCGTGGCGGACAACCTCGTCGATAAAAGTGTCCATCATGGCCGTTTTCACTTCTACAGTCATAAACCCGACAATATACTCCCACATTTCAGGCTTCCCCTGTGCCGTTTTCATGTTCAAACTCTGCCGTGGCCACTATGCCGTCCAAAACGAGGCACTCTCTGGATATCTCTTTAATATCCATTCCAAATCCCTTTAAGATAATTCTATACTGTTTGGAATCGAGTACAAAAAGCTCGGAAGAATATGACGATATTCTTCCGTAATTTTCGATGACGGCACCCCGTCCGCAAAATATTCTGACGTTCGTACCGTTTGTTAAATTGTCATCTGCAAATCGTTCTTCCAGCATGTGCACACCTCCATAATACATGTTATGAGGCGCACACAGTTAAAATGTTCCCTTTGACTTTCCGATAATTGTTTCGATCATCTCTCTGCAGCTTTCATCTCCCGACGTATATACCTCCGCAGTTCCGTTTCCCTGCTGATTTTCAAGACCCTTTTGGTACAATACCCTCCCCAGCTGGCGCACAGTTCCGTACATTCCGTCGTAAATTGCACAATCTCCTCTGAGCATGCCTTTTGCAGACAGTCTGATCCGCTCCGTGACAAAGGAATAGTGGGTACAGCCGATCACAATACCGCTGATCTCTTCGTGGACCGCCGCAAATTTTTCCGCCAGATATTCGTCGATCTCCGGACTCTCAAAGTCGCCGCGCTCAATCAATTCCACCAGCCCGCAACAGGGCATGTCAAGAAGCTTGTCTGCACAGCCAATACGGCTTACAAGCTCATGATACCGCCGTTGGGACAATGTAGCTTTCGTCGCCATTACCAGTATTCTTCCGTTGGCGCTGCAATTTTCATAAGCCGGTTTGATCGCCGGCTCTATGCTGACCACCGGCATATTGTAGACCTCTCTCAACAGCTTAACGGCAGCGCTTGTCGCTGTGTTGCAGGCGATTACCATCGTTTTAACGCCCTTTCCTGCAAGAAAGTCCCCTGCCTTCATCGTAAGCTCCTGAATGTCATGCTCCGTCCTGTCGCCATACGGAGCATTGGCATTGTCGCCGTAATATATGAAATTTTCCTTTGGCAGCCGTTCCATAGCGCAGAGCATGACAGACAACCCGCCTATGCCGGAGTCAAAAAAGCCTATTGGTCTCGTATCATTTCCCATAGTACAATATTATAGCATAGTTTAAGCGATTATCAAGTGTCAGCCATGGGAACGATCCCGGAGATTGCTTTTGCCAGGTACTCCGTCGCGTTGATCGCCTGCTGCAGCGTATTCATATTATGCCCCACCTCCACCAACAGACATTTATTCGATACATTCTGATTGTATCTTCCCGTTTTCAGCCGCACATTTCTTGTCAGCCTCTCACTATAGGTGTCAAGCTGCTTTGTCAGAGCGCGCGCCAGCTTAATATTCTTTTTCCAGTCCGGTTTCGGCTTACCTTCGTCACTTTTTCTCGTGCCCTTCCCCACCACGAACATCAGCCTTGCGCATTCCTTCCCGTCTACCTTGACAAAATCTTCGGTATTGTCATCTCCCGAGGCGTCTCTGTGCAGGTCGATAAACATTTCAATCTCCGGATATTTCTTCAGGTATGCGTTCATCGTCTCCTCCGAACGGCTGTAGGAGGTTGAGAGGGAGGGCGGCTCATGGTTTGTGGTGTCGTGTATCACCGTATATCCCAGTGCCTCCAGATGTTTTTTCAATTCCTCTCCTACCCTTACCACATTATGCTCATTATCTGTCGTGCGCCACGGCGTCTGCTCCTGATAGAGGTCTTCGTCTGCCTGTCTGTACGCCTCGGTTGTGTGCGTATGATAGATGAGAATTTTTGCGCCCTGGCTCAGGCTGTAGCTCTCCTGTATTTTCCCGCCCTCGTCTGCGCTGTCCTCCAAGGGCAAAAGAAAGTCACTCAGCGCTCCATCTGCAGAGACGTTAATCACCTTGTCCTCATCCTGTTCCGCCGGACTCAAATCCAGCTTATCCAATATCGGAACAAAAACCGACAAAGATTCATCCACGGCGTTTCCATCCCCTACAGAAACGACCATGCTCACAAAAAATACTATTGTAAAAAACGCAATCAGCTTTTTTTTCATCAATTTCCTTCCTCATTTCCTGCTCCGCTTTGTTCATTATATGAGGAATGAATTTTTGATATCACCTTCGTATCAGTTCGATAAAATCCCGTGCAATCCCCGGATTTATGGCTCTGTCTATAGCCATTGCCAGTGTCTCCGCAGATTTTTCGACGATTTCGTCTATATTTTTCGGGGTCACCACCATATTTTCATACTTTTTCATCATAGTTTCATCAAGGCGCTCTAAACCGGAGGCGTCTTTGGCAATTGTCGTCGCATACGTGACCATCGGCACGCCTATTGCTATCACATCTGCACCCAGCGTCGGGCTGTTCAGCGGAGTGCGCTTGTTTCCAACGCCCGATCCGGGGATAATTCCGGTATCGCTGATCTGTACGCTGGTACCGATTCTGCGGGGCTCCAGCGCCGCAAGGGAATCTATAAGTACCACCAAATCCGCCTCTATCCGCTTGGATACCGACGTAATCACTTCTTCCGTTTCGATGCCCGTCACGCCGAACACGCCGGGCGCAATCACCGCCACTCCAAGGGATCCGTCCTCCAACAGCTCCGGTATTTCCGCCTTGATATGCCTCGTCACAAAAATTCGTTCGCAGACATAAGAGCCGAGTGCATCGGCCGTCATGTCTCTGTTTCCGAGCCCTGCCACAAGAACTGTTTCATATTTTTTCTCTCTGATTCCGCCGGCCACCATATCGATCTCGGCGGCAATATCCTTTGAGATTTCCTCCCTGTATTCATATGTCTCCGAATCCAGTTCGACGTAATCTACCGTGTGATAGTTCCCAATGGGTTTGCCAATATCCCTCGCCGCCGCTTCACTTGTAATCCGCACACGGTTAATCTTTGTCCCGCCCCTTCCGTCTGCGGACTCCACCTCCGCTCCCTCTCTTGCGCCGCCTATTTTATTCATGATCTCCACTGCGAGATCGGTACGATAATTCTCCATTGTCTCACCTTCTGTTTTTTATATTTAGTTTGTGCGTAAATACCCAAAAATACCCTTGCAATCTTACAAAAGATATGGTACTATCAAATACGTTGATAATTCGATTGGGGGTGAAATATATGGCCAATATCAAATCAGCAAAAAAGCGCGTTAAGGTAATTGCTACAAAGACGGCGAGAAACAGGGACAATAAGTCTGCTCTGAAAACCCAGCTCAAAAAGTTTGACGCTGCTGTTGCGGCAAACGAAAATGTCGAAGCTGTGTTAAATGATACCGTCAGCGCTGTGGACAGAGCCGTAAGCCACGGTATTATCCACAAAAACAAGGCCAACCGCACAAAGGCTCAGTTGGCTGCCAAGCTTGCCAAATAAGGCAATATAACGAAATATAGATTTACCCCAAAACTGTATTTTGTCGAACGCAACAAGACCCTCCTGCCACCCTCAGGAAGGTCTTTTTTTCGGCTTGTTTCCCGTCAGGCGACGCCGTAAACTTTCAGCACAAGATTTTCTATTCCTGCGTCTGCTCCACCGCTTTTCAGTGCCAGATCATAGTCCCCCAGCAGTTCAACGCTCTTTCGGAGCTGTCCTATTTTAAACCGGCCGGACTCCTGTACTGCCATTTTTGCCGCATAAGGATGAATATGCAGCTGTTCAGCCACCTTTTTGCCCGCATCGGCCGGCGTCATGCCGCTGTTAACGCAGGATTTCGCCATATACATCGGAAAAAATTTAGAAGAAAGCAGGCCGACAAACGGAATAAATGTCTTTTCCACCGCCCGTATGCTGTCCAGTATTTTAAAGGCCTTATCGTACTTTTCCTCCAGCATATACCCATGAAAAAGGAACACATTGTACTCCGTAGACGGCGATACACATTCCTCAATATCATTCCCCGATATCGTCTTTCTACCCCTCGCTGCCAGCTTTGCCAGTTCGTTGTTGATCACATACAAAGAGCTGCCTGCAATGCTCACAAAAAGAGCAGACGTCTCCGCCGTCATCTTCATTCCCATCTCCGCCGCTCTTTTTTTCACATATTCCGCTGTATCCCTGTCGTTCATCTGCAAGGCCTCGCACACATCCGCATTCTTAGACAAAGCTTTATAGAGCGCCCTCCTTTTATCCGGCATCCCGTCGTAGCGGAATACAAGGATGGTGCTTTCGGGCTTATCCTTCAGATAGTTCACGATTTCACCCGCATCGCCGCCGGAAAATAATGCGCTGTTTTCGATGACTACAACTCTTTTCGGAGCAAAACACGGCATCTGCTCCGCCTTCTGTGTAATCACGCCCAAGCTGTCGTTTTTGGAGCAAATATCGAGATTCATCTCATACGGCTCTCTTACAATCGCCTCCAACAGCTCCTTCATGACCTTACCCAGCGTATACTGGTCGTCTCCATAGACAAACAGCACATCGCCTAGGTTTCCTTCTTTTATTTTTTTACTGAATTCACCAGGTTTCATACATTGCCTCCGCCTCAATCCGATCGCCGTCTGCCGTAAAAGTGATCTGTCCGTTTTCTCCTGTGTTATATACAAATCCGCTTCCCAGCCTGTCCAGCACTTGCGCGCTGCCGCCCCTTGCAGACTGTATCACAGTATAATCCTGCCCGACGCGGTCTGTCAATCCGCGGCCGGTAGAGCCGTCCTTCCCGTTTCTGCCCGCCACAAGGATTTCTGCCGAAATATCTCCGCCGATCAGCCCCTCGTCATAGAGCGCGGCATCGGTCATAAACAGACACAGCCCTCTTCCTTTATGGACAAGGCGCGCCACCATGCCGCTCTTCCCGCTCACATATTTTATCTCGATGCAGGTGTTTTCGTCAACCGCCACCGTATCTCCCTCAGACAGCGCTGTAATCTTTTCCCCGCTGTATTTCGCCGCCAATGCATAAGCGCCGTCCTCGCCTGTATAGATAGAGCCCGCTCTGCCGCCGCTCACCAGCGCGTCCAAGCCGGCCGCATGGTCCGTGTCTCCCTTTGTAATAACCGTTTTTTGCGGGACAACGCTGTTTTTTACGGCATAGCCGTAAATATCCGCTCCCGCATCTATCACTGCACAGCCGCCCGCCGCCGTGGAAACAACCGCAGAGCATTTATCGCCTCCGTTCAGGAATACTATTTGCACGTCGCCCCTCCACTGGGACGGAAGGACAAAGCAGATTATCGCCGCAGCGGCACAGAAACCGCCGGCAGCTGCTCTCATCCACTTTCTGCTGTAAAAAACGTTTGTTTTTGAGACCAGCCAAACGCCCGCCAGCACAATCAGCGCCGCCAACGGATATGTGCTGGGCAGCTCTACGCCGAACTCCGGCAGCCAATCCGAACCGCCCGCAAAAAATCTGAGAACATCTACAATCCAGCCCCCAACCGCACCTGCCCACAAAAATACCCCGGGAAAGATCAGATACAGAGCCGATAACACGAGCAGCACCGGAAGAGCAGCGCTGACGAACGGGATAACCGCCAGATTCAGCAGCAGGGACGGCATCCAAAAGTAGTTGTTGACATTTGCCACATAAGGCAGCGTGCATACCGTAACAGCCGCAGAGGCACGAATCGCTCCCAAAAATTTATCCTTTGCCGTGGGCATTTTCTCGTCATACAGGTTGGCGTTTCCGTCCGGCGACACGCAAATTATCCCGAACACTGCAGAAAAAGAAAACTGAAAGCCCAGATCAAATATGACAGCCGGATTTGGCAGAACAACCGCAAAAAATGCGATGGCAAGCCCCGTCATGCTGTCGTATTTCCATGCCGCGCATTGAGACAGCAATACGCATACACAAAGAACGCCTGCCCGTACTGCCGATATTTTCATACCGGTCAGCATTAGATAGGCGAGAAGTGCCGTCAGCGTCAGCACTATCGTGAGATAATACGGCGCCTTGATCCGCTTCAGAAAATAAAATAGCCCGAATATGATAATCCCGATATGCAGCCCCGAAAGAGCCAGCACATGCGATATTCCAGAGGCAATAAAGCCGTCGTTTTCCACATCCGTAACCGATTCGGTATCGCCCAGAATGAGAGCCTTTACAATTGACGATCTCGACCCGTACAGCTCGTCCAGTCTTTTTCCAATCGTCGCTCTCGCCCCTCGCGCAGCTGCAAAAACATCATGGGCATGCCCCGTAACCACAAACCCTTCGCACGTGGCTCGATACAGCACATTATTTGCCGCGCAGTACTGTCTGTCGTCAAAGGCAAATCTGTATGCTCTCTTTTTCGGCAGCGACAGCTTTGCCTTAGGGATACTGATATAGTCGTCCGTCTCAGGAATCTTTTCATCATAAAATGTGATAAAAACATCGTTGTTCAGCGATTCCTGCTCTATTTTTATCTCCGACAGTCTGACAACCGTGTTTTTTGAATTGCGCGATACTTCCGTCACCCTTCCGGTCAGAGCATATTCTCCCTCAACGTTCCAATCCGCTTTGGACGCCGTATACTGCATCGATGCACACCCCGCCAGAAACACCGCTGCGGCAAGCAGCCATTTGACCATTCCTGTCCGGTCTGCCGCCAGCAGAAGAGCGATCGCGGCCACAAAAAAAGCGCATGATGCCACGGCTGCTATCAGCCAGTTCAGCTCTGCGCTCCATCCGACAATCGCTCCTGAAAGAAAGGCCACTGCCGCAAAAAACACCGGCCTGTATGCCGACGTCATTTTTCACAACACCTCGTAAGTTTTGCCCTCTTCCGCCAGCTCTGAATTTTCCGTCAATTCCGAAATGATGTCAAGCTCCGAGTAAACAGGGCTCAAATGTGTAACAATCGTTCGTCTTGCCTTCGCTCCCGCCTTACCTGCACAGGCCGCCGTCATATGCGGCGCATTTTTTCCCCCATGAATTTCCAACAGGCCGCCGTCCGCCAAAAAAATATCGGCATTGTATGCCAGCTTATAAACGTTGTCGTTCAGTGTCGTATCTCCCGTATAGGCGATCTTTGCCCCGCCGGAAAAAATTTCAAAGCCATATGACTCGACGGGGTGCGTCATTTGAGAACAAACCACTTTCATGTTCCCCACCACTGTCTCCGAAAAATCGTGTATCACTGTCACGGAAAAGCAGTCTCCGCCCGCCGTCACCGTCTGGAATACCTCCTGCGGCGATCCGGGCAGATACAGCGGTATCTGCGGAATATCAAAGCCTCTCATCCTCGACTGTCCGATAGCATATTTCAGAATCTGTATGTCCGACATATGGTCGTAATGCAAATGGGACAGAAAGATTGCGTCTATACCGGAAATGGAATGAGCTTCCAGAAAATTGGCAAGAGAACCGTTCCCCATGTCCAGCAGGATGTTTGTTCCCTCATGTGATACCAGATAGGAAGAACACGCGCCCCTCCTTGCAAAAGGGCCATGGCACCCCAAAACCGTCAGCTTCATATGGCCTTCTCCAGCTTTTCTCTGATCTGCTCCACGACCTTGGCTTCCGCAAAGCTTCTCGCCTGCCGAATCGCATTCATAATAGCGTTGGCATTCGAACTGCCGTGCGCCTTTACAACTCCCGCATTGACGCCCAGCATCAGTGCGCCGCCATATTCCGTATAATCCATCTTTTTCTTAAAAGAGGAAAATGCCGGCTTTGACAGAGCCGCGCCCAGTTTTGCGCGTGTCGTACTCATGAGTTCATCCTTCAGCATGGTCATCAGCGCCTTCGCCGTCCCCTCCAGGAACTTCATGACGATATTGCCGACAAATCCATCGCACACCGCTACATCGGCGCAGTCCAGCAGGATATCTCTTCCTTCCAGATTCCCGACAAAATTGACGTCCGTCTTTGTCAGCAGCTGATACACCTCTTTTGTCAGGCTGTTGCCCTTCTCCTCCTCTGCGCCGTTGTTGATCAGGCCGACCCTCGGGTTTTTAATTCCCATGATCGTCTCCATATAGATGCTTCCCATAATGGCAAACTGCTGCAGGTAAACCGGCTTGCAGTCAATATTTGCGCCGCAGTCAACAAGCAGGATACCTTTTCCGGTTGTCGGAAGAATCGGCGCAAGAGCAGGCCTCTCCACACCCTTCGCCCGGCGGACAATCATCGTCGCGCCCGCTATGGTCGCGCCGGTGCTTCCGGCAGTCAAAAAAACGTCCCCCCTTCCGTCCGCCACCAGCTGCATACCGACCACGAGAGAGGAATCCTTTTTCTTTCTGATTGCCGCCACGGGCGGCTCCGCCATTTCGATTTCCTCCCGCGCGTTTACAATCTCAAACCTGTCTTTCGGCATATCGTCGGAAAGAAAGCGCTCAATGACCTCCTTTTTTCCAACGAACGTGATAAATACGTCCGAAAATCTGTCCAAAGCCAGCCTTGCGCCGTCTATAATCGCCTTGGGCGCGTTGTCGCCGCCCATTGCGTCGAGAATAATTCTATACATATGGCCTGTCCCTTTTTATTTCAGATATTTTCCGAAGCGCTTGCGGAATAATACGATATATACAACGATGATAACCACAGCGGCTATAATGCTCGCAAAAGTAAATATCTTCGTCGCGCTTCCCAGCAGATTAAAATACTCGATTGCCGAGCTCAGGAGCAAAAGCGGCCCCAAAATGAATAAAAACCTGCGCAAAAGTGCATTTGCCTCCGCCTGTATTGCCTTGGGATAATCATTTTTATATGCCGCTCCCTTGCCCGCTATTGCCGCGTATGTTGCATAACCTCCAATGACAACATTGAAGATAATCAGCATATTGTCCATTCCTTCCATTCGTTGACACTCCTGTTTTAAATTTTTGTTATTTTTACACCGTCCGGCGTATCTTTCAGTTCATAGCCCTTTTCTTTAATGGCGTCGCGCAGCTCATCTGCCAATGCCCAGTTTTTCTCGCTTCTGGCCTGTGTGCGTTTCTCCGCCAGTTCCGTAATCTCCGCCGGAATGCTTTCATCCCCCTCTTTTTTCAGCAGACCCAGAACATCCAGCAGTTCCTCCAGAACTGCCAACGCCTTTTTCGCTTCTTCCGCGTCGCCCCCTTCTCCAAACACAGTGTTCAGCTCCTTGACAAAGTCAAAGATCACACCGATCGCGTCGGCCGTATTCATATCGTCGTCCATCGCTTCCGTAAAGCGCTGCCGTATCGCATCGCAGTTCGGCGCTTTTGTTTCGCATAACTTCCCGTTTCCGGCGACAAACCTCAGATTATCACGGCAATTCTCAATTCTTTCGAAGGCGCTTTCCGCCTGCTCCAGGGATTCTTCTGAAAAGTTGATGGGATTTCTGTACTGGGACGACAGCATAAACAATCTCACCGCCACAAGGTCATATTTTTTCGACAATTCGCGAACCGTCAGGAAGTTCCCCTTTGATTTGCTCATTTTCGTGCCGTCTATATTGATATATCCGTTGTGCATCCAGTATCTTGCAAAGGGTTTCCCCGTCGCGCCCTCGCTCTGGGCAATCTCATTATCGTGATGAGGGAATTTCAAGTCCTGCCCGCCGCCGTGAATGTCAAAGGTATCTCCAAGATACTTCTGGCTCATAGCGCTGCATTCAATGTGCCACCCCGGGCGTCCCTCGCTGAACGGGCTTTCCCAGAAGGGTTCTCCGTCCTTTTTCGCCTTCCACAGAGCAAAGTCCATCGGGTCGCGCTTCACGTCGTCCAAATCACCGACTCTGTTGGACGCTCCCAGCTCCAAATCCTCCAAATCCTGACCCGACAGCCTTCCGTAAGACGGAAAGCTTTCCACACTGTAGTAAACATCTCCGTTTTTCGCCACATACGCATGTCCGGTCTCAATCAGCTTTGAAATCAGACCGACAATATCCGCAATGTGCTCTGTCGCCCGCGGATGTACTGTCGCCGGCAGTACGTTCAGCCCCTGCGCATCCTTATAATATTCCTCAATAAAGCGGTCTCCAAGTTTCTTGACCGTCGTACCCTGCTCCGCCGCCGCCTTGATCATTTTGTCGTCTATATCCGTAAAGTTCTGGACAAACGTAACCTTATAGCCTCTGTATTCAAAATACCTTCTCAGCGTATCGAATACTACGAACGGACGCGCATTCCCGATATGAAAAAAATTGTATACAGTAGGCCCGCACGCATAAATTTTGACCTCTCCTTCTTTGAGAGGTATAAATTCTTCTTTCTTTTTCGTCAATGTATTAAAAATTTTCATAGAAGCCTCCAGACAAAGTTAATTATAGTACAAACGTCAAAATATGTCCATCTCTTTCAGAGAAAAACGAAGATGGTCGCAGGATGTCAGCACATATCTGATCCCGTTAAGCTTCACATTGGCATATTCCTTTGAAAGCGCTGCCGTCCCGTGAATATGCCCGTACAGGACGGTAGGAACCTCGTATTTTTCGACAAGCTCCGTAAATGGAGATTCTGAAAAGCTGCGGGAAAAGGGAGGAAAGTGAGTCAGCACAACGATCGGCTTTTTTTTCTTTGCCGCAGCCTCCAGCGACATTCTTAGCCGTCCCAGCTCTCTGTCATAGATTTTCCGGTCGTTGCTGTCAAAATGGTCCGCGTCCTCCTGCTGCCAGCCCCGCGTGCCGGCAAATACTGCGCCGCCGATCTCTACACAGTCATTCTGAAGAAAAAACGTATTCCCATCCAGCATGGCTCTCGTTTTTGCAAGCGACGTATGCCAATAGTCGTGATTGCCGCGTATCATCACCTTTTTCCCGGGCAGGGAGCGTATGGCAGAGATGTCCGGTTCAAATTCATCGTATTTCATCGCCCAGCTGATATCCCCGCATATGGCCACTGCGTCATTTTCTTCCACCTTTTCTCTCCAGTCCGCAGCTATCTTTTCCCAATGACCCTCCCAATGGGA
>QAKS01000034.1:0-4814 GCA_003343685.1 Clostridiales bacterium
GGATGAGAGCGTCCTGATGAAGAATTTGTTCGCATGAGGTGAGAAATGGCTAAAATAAAATATGCAACAGCGATAAGAGACGCAATAGCGGAAGAGATGCGCCGGGACCCGATGGTGTTTCTCATGGGAGAGGACGTTGAAAAATTCGGAGGAGTATTCGGATGTACCAAGGATATTCCTGAGGAGTTCGGGCACGACAGGATCAGAAGTACGCCCATATCGGAGGCGGCCTTTGTGGGAGCGGGCTTCGGCGCGGCCATCACGGGAACGCGCGCTATTGTGGAGCTGCAATATGTGGACTTTATCATGTGCGCTATGGATCAACTGGTAAACCAGACGGCAAAAACACACTACATGTCTAACGGAACAGTAAAAGTGCCCTATACAATCCGGGTGCAGCAGGGCTGCGGAAGAGGGAACGGCGCCCAGCATGCCCAAAATTTTGAATCGGTGTTTGCAAATATACCGGGACTGAAGGTGGTATGTCCGGCGACGCCGGCAGATGCGAAGGGTCTGCTGAAAACGGCGATACGCGACGATAACCCGGTGGTGTTCTGTGAGCATAAGATGCTGTACGCAGTGCGGGGCGATGTGCCGGAGGACGAGGATTTTACGATTCCCTTCGGCGTGGCAAATATTTGCCGAGAGGGCGGCGATGTGACGATTGTGGCAACGTCGTATATGGTGCAGCGGGCGCTGGACGCGGCGAAACTGCTGGCGGGAGAAGGAATCTCCGCGGAAGTAATCGACCCGAGAACTATCGTTCCGCTGGATCTGGATACGATTGCCGAATCGGTAAAAAAGACGGGCAGGCTTGTTATCGTCCATGAGACAAACGAGTTCTGCGGCTTTGGCGCGGAGATCGCTTTTGAGGTTCAGAACAGCGTGTTTCGGTATTTGGACGCGGCAATCGAAAGGGTGGCGACGGCTCAGATTCCCATGCCATACGCCAGAAACCTGGAGAATGCAAACGTGCCGACGCCCGAAAAAATTGCCGCAGCGGCCAAAAAGACGCTCTACCTTTAGAACGGGAGGATTTTATGGAATACAAAAACATAAGCACAATGCCGGTCATCAGCGAGTACAAACCGCAGATGACCGATGGGGAACTGAAGGATTTTGCACTGCAGCTTCGGCGGGATATCATTGAGATCACGCGGTTTTCCGGCACAAAGTCAAGCCATGTGGGCGGAGAGCTTTCCGCGGTGGAAATTATAGCGGTGCTGTATGGCACGGCGCTGAACCTGCGGCCGGAGGAACCGGAGTGGGACGGAAGGGATGTGTTTGTCATGTCGAAAGGTCACTGCTCTGCGGTGCTGTATGCGGCTATGGCGTGGCGCGGCTGCTTTGGCAGGGAGAGGCTGTGGAATGAATTCAACGTGGCGGGAGGATATTTGCAGGAGCACTGCAATATGGAGCTGCCCGGTGTGGAAGCGCCGACAGGCTCTCTCGGCATGGGCCTCGCCAACGGGTGCGGTTACGCATGGGCGGCAAAGCACAAAAACCAGCCGGACAGGAGAGTGTACGTCCTGTTGGGTGACGGCGAATGCACAGAGGGGCAGACTTGGGAGGGCGCGGCTTTGGGCGCTCAGCTTGGTCTGGATAATCTGATTGCCATAGTGGACTACAATAAATATATCATCTCTTCGACGACCTACGATGTGATGGATCTGGAGCCGTTTGAGGACAGGTGGCGTGCATACCGCTGGGATGTGCAGCGGGTAGACGGCCACGACGTGACGGCGGTAAGAGAGGCTGTCGATAAGGCGAAGGATGCATCATATGCGCCGGGTAAGCCGAGGGTAATCATTTGTGACACCAAAAAGGACAAGGGAATTTCCTTTATGGAGGAGGACGCCATACACTGGCATGCCGGACATATTGATGAGGAGCTCTACAAAAAATGTATGGAGGAACTGGGATTATGAGTGAAAAGATGATGTATGGCTGCTCGCTGAAGGGCTTCAGATCGCAGCTGGAGGATTCACTGATCAGTCTTGGAAACAAATACGACGATATGGTTGTGGTGGATGCGGAAACGGGCACGGCAACAAACATTCTGGGCTTTCGGGACGCCTACCCGGACAGGTATGTGACCTGCGGCATTGCAGAGCAGGCGGCTATCAGCTTTGCATTTGGGTTGGCGCGGAGCGGCCTGCGCCCAGTGGTGCCCCTGTTCAGCTGTTTTATGACACGCCGCGCCTATGATCAGGTGTACCTGCAGGTGGGCTATCCCAACGCCAATGTAAAATTGATCGGCTGTTATTCCGGCATGACGACGCCGAACACGGGCGCGACCCACCAGTCCATCGTAGATGTGGCGGTGATGCGGGCCATTCCGGGCATGACGGTCATTGAGACGGCGGATCCCTTTGAATTCGGTCAGGCGATGGAAGCCATTATGGAATATGACGGGCCGGTATTTCTGCGCATGATCCGCGGCGACATTAAAAAGTATGATATTCAGTGCGTACCGGAGGGCCACAAATTTCGGATCGGCAAGTCCAGCGTGCTTCGGGAGGGGAAGGACATCTCGCTCATAGCGGGAGGGCTGATGGTTCCCCGGGCGCTGGAGGCGGCGGAGATGCTGGCGCGGGAAGGCGTGTCAGCTGAGGTGGTCAACTGCTCGGCAATCAAGCCCTTCGACACGGAGACGATCACGGCCTCTGCCAAAAAGACGGGGAGGGTTGTGACGTGCGAAAACAGTAATATTTACGGCGGCATGGGAAGCGCTGTGGCGGAGTGTCTGGCGGAGCATTGTCCTGTGCCCATGAGGTTTGTCGGCGTTGAGGATCGATATGGTTGGTCGGGGGATCTGGAGGATTTGCTGTCCATGTATGAGCTGACGACGGAAAAGGTACTGAGAAAGGCGAAAGAGCTGCTGTAAGGAGGCTATATGAAAGAGCTTACTGTATATGACTGTCTGGATTTTCCGGCGGAGGAATTCGGCGGGGAAAACGAAGTAAAGCGTTATGTCAGACTGATTGCGTCGCCTCAGACGACGGGTGAGAGAAGGGCAAACATTGTTCACACGACAATACCTGCGGGCGCGGTGTCGGAGGGGCATGTCCATCCCGACGCTGACGAGTATATTTATTTCGATGTGGGAGGAAAGGCCGTACTGGACGGTGTGGAATACGATGTGCCGCCCAAGGGGATGGTGCATGCGAGAGCGGGCGTAAAGCATGAGTGCGTCAATATCGGAAGCGGAACGCTGACGCTGCTTTGTGTGTTTCTGCCGTCCTTTGAACCCTACGGCGCGTATCCGCGGCTGATAGAGCGGACGAGGGAGTATTTAAGCGAAAACCTGCAAGTAAAAAGTCAACCCCCAGATGAGCTTGAGGGAAGATAAATTTGTAGGTGACAGGTAAGAAGAACGCGACAAAAAGACCACCGTAAAAACGCTGGTCTGAAATGTAGAGGCTTGCCCTTGGAGCAGGAAGGCCTCCGGTCGGGGAACTGGCACAGCGGGTTAAAAAGACTGGGAGGCTGGTGACTGTTCATGAGGCACACAGAACAGCAGGCTGGGGAGCAGAGGTTGCTTCGGAAATTAGCGAAAGAGCGTTCAAATATCTGGATGCGGCGCCGGTAAGACTGGGAACAAAGGCATGCCCGCTGCCCTTTAACATTAACCTCGAGACGGCGGCAACTCCGCAGGCGGCGGACATCATTGAGGCTTCCAAGGCGGTTCTTTACAAATAAGGAGAGAAGCATATGGCAACAAAAGTAATTATGCCCAAACAGGGCTTGCAGATGACAGAGGGCACGATTGTCCGCTGGATCGTCGGCGAGGGAGAGAAGTGCACGGCGGATCAGCCTCTGTTTGAAATGGAAACGGATAAGCTGACGATCACTATGGACGCGCCTGCCAGCGGTACGCTCCTCAAAATTGTACACGGCGAGGGCGATGTTGTGCCGATTACTGAGATGATAGCCGTGATAGGAGAAGAAGGAGAGGATATTTCCGGCCTGCTGGCTGAGGCTGCCCCGAAGAAACAGGAACAGACCGCTGCGCCTGCCGAGGAGAAGCGGGAGGAGAGCGCACAGAAGGCCGACGCTCCGGCTGCAAGGGCTGCGGGAGACAGGGTGTTCTCTACGCCGAGAGCGCGGATGCGCGCGGAAGAAAAGGGAGCGGATGTTGGGGATATCCCGGGAAGCGGCCCGGAGGGTCTCGTAATCGAGCGGGATGTGCTGGCGTTTGAGCCTGCTGCGGCGAGAAAGGCAACGCCACTGGCGAAAAAGGTTGCCGAGGCGGAAGGCGTGGATATTTCGGATATTGAGGGAAGCGGCTCACACGGAAAGATCACAAAGGACGACGTGATGGCGGCTGTCGCGGCGAGAACGGGAGCCGGGACGGCGAGAGGGACGAAGATCGTGCCTTACGCCGGCATGCGCAGGATCGTCGGAGAAAAGATGGTGGAGAGTCTGCGCGTACATGCACAGCTGACGCACAAGATTTCTGTGGACATGACGAACGCGGCGCTGCTGCGGGACACCTACAAGAAGCAGGATAAGAAGGTCTCCTACAACGACTTGGTGATTCTGGCGACGACGAGAGCCCTGAAGGACTACCCGATGATGAACAGCACCATCACAGACGAGGGGATAGTTGTTCCCGAGTACGTCCATATGGGCGTAGCTGTGGCTGTGGATGCGGGTCTGATCGTGCCGGTGATCAAGGATGCAGATCTGATGCGTCTGGAGGAGATCAGCGTGGTGGCAAAGGACCTTGCGGCACGCGCCAAAAACAACCGGCTCCGGCCCGACGAATACAAGGGAAGCACCTTTACCGTATCAAATCTGGGGATGTTCGG
>QAKS01000034.1:6772-19074 GCA_003343685.1 Clostridiales bacterium
ATTTTCCGGCGGAGGAATTCGGCGGGGAAAACGAAGTAAAGCGTTATGTCAGACTGATTGCGTCGCCTCAGACGACGGGTGAGAGAAGGGCAAACATTGTCCACGTGACAATTCCTGCGGGTGCGGTGTCGGAGGGGCATATACATCCCGACGCTGACGAGTATATTTATTTCGATGTGGGAGGAAAGGCCGTACTGGACGGTGTGGAATACGATGTGCCGCCCAAGGGGATGGTGCATGCGAGAGCGGGCGTAAAGCATGAGTGCGTCAATATCGGAAGCGGAACGCTGACGCTGCTTTGTGTGTTTCTGCCGTCCTTTAAACCCTACGGCGCGTATCCGCGGCTGATAGAGCGGACGAAGGAGTATTTAAGCAAAAAGGAGTAAAGAAAAGAGGCCGCCTGCAAAAAGTAAGGCGGCCTTTTCTGAAAAAATTAAAAAAGTACTTGATACTTAAGAAAATGTATACTATAATAAAAACAGAAATTGTAAACGGTTACGGAAAAACGCTAGTATATGTCAATCCAGACAGACAGTCCGAAAAAAGGAGTAAAAATTTGAAAAAATCAATCATTTTTGCCGTATTGGCGTTGGTTTTAATCAGCGCAGTCGGGTGCGCTCCCGTGGCAGATTGGGACAATGTCACAAATCAGACAGTGGTGGCTAAGATAAACGGCGAAGAATATAAATACGAACTTTTGAATTACAGCTATCAGCAGAAATCGATTGCGACAAAAATATCGAAAGAGATATCGCAGGGAGAGGATTCCATTGAAATCAGCGAGAATAAGGACGGTATGAATGATGCGCTCAACAGGCTGATGGGCAATGCGGCGCTTTCCGCAGTGGCGCAAAGCGAAGGGAAGGGAATGACGGAGTCGGATGCTGCCGCTCTGGCAGAGAGCACGCTGATCGACAGTGTTACGCGATACGACTATATGCGGGAATATTTAGCGCAGATGCTGCTGGCTCTCGATACGACGGAAAAAGAATTGGTGGAAACAGCGTCGGTGGAAATGCGTCTGGCTGCAGACGCGGAAACAATAGCAGCGGAGCTTCTGGGCGAGATAAAAGAAGAAAAACACGAGGCCGACAGCGCGCAGCTGGCGGAAGAATTGGCAGAGCGGTTGGAAGAGACTGTCAAAAGCATTTCCGTCGAAAACGTAATGACGGGAGAAAAGGATGTGTGTCCGAATTTTAAGGTGTTTGCGGAGGAAATCGTTCTTTTGAACAAGTGACGAAAAATGTTTTCCGGGTTTTTAAAATTTATATTGACTTCACAAAATCATGGTGATATAATTTATATATCAAGACACAGAATGTTATATCGTTTTTTGTAAGTGGTTACACAATGCTGAAAAAATCGTCCAGAAATTGACCATTAAGAAAAGATATTTTGTTAGGATAATGTTTATTTTGCCGATTATTGTAAGCGGTTACAGACCGTAAATATAAAGGATCATTTAATTTCGCTTATGCGAAGATAAAAAACATTAGGAGGAAAAGTAAAAAGATGAAAAAAGTATTTGCACTGATTCTGGCTATTGCCATGGTAACAGTTCTGGCAATCGGTTGCTCTGCGACCCCGGCTGCAAGTTCGGCTCCTGCCGAAACAAAAGCCCCCGAAACACAGGCACCTGTTGAAACACAGGCTCCTGAGACGGAAGCTCCTGCGAAGACAGAGGCTCCTGCGGAGACAGAAGCTCCTGCCGATGCACCTGAGGGCTTTGTAAAGGGAACAGAGGAAATTAATCCTGCCGATTACCCCGTGTCGATCTGCATGGATACCTACAACCATCCGGTTCACAGGACGGTTCAGCTGGGCTTCCTGAAGAAGGCTGAAGAATTGGGTTACACGGAGGCTCAGGTAACGGGCACAGACCTCGGAGACTCCGCCGCTGCATGGGAAAATGGTCTCCAATGGGCAAAATCCGGCGGCAAGGGCCTGCTCCTGTGGGCTGGTGACGAGTCCTGCTATGAAGTGCTGAAGCAGATTGCGGATACCGGCTGCATCGTTGGTATTCCTCACTTCAACCACATTGACAACGACACAAACAAGGGTACGCTCCCCGAAGGGCTGTCCTTCAACATGGCATGCTCGCCCGTTCTGTATGGGACACAGGTTGCTACGGTACTGGCAGAGAAGTGCGACGGCAAAGAGGGCGCTGTTCAGATCACGCTGAACACACACAACCTGACAGAGGACGCTGCTGACGAAGCATTCCGGGCACAGTGGGAGAAGGAAGCTGCAAACTACGATCTGTCCAAGGTAACAATCCTGCCGACAGAGCTGGAAGGCGGAGACTTGGTAGAAGCTACATCCATCATTCAGGGATTGATCAACGCTCATCCGGAAATCATCGCTGCATTCGGCACGACGGGCAACTCTCCCCAGTCATGGTCTGCTGCGGCTGAGAACAGCGGCAAGAAGGTCGGCGAAATTGCTATCGTCGGTATGGACGCAACAGAGGGCAATCTGGCTGCTCTGGAAGAAGGAAAGGTAGTTGCTATTGTAGCACAGCCGCTCTATGAGGAAGCTGCAAAGACGATGGAATACCTTGACAACCTGTTCCGCGGCGGGAAGGTTCCGGCATGGACAGATTTGGAAGCTCCGATTGTAACAGTTGACGGCGAAGGCGTCAATGGACCTGCGCATCACAAGGGACTGGCTGCAGAGGTGACAGAGTATTTCAAAGCAAAGGGCATGACGGTTGGCTGATGACCGAAAAAGCGCTCGCTAATCGGTATTTGAAAATTGATATCGATATAGACAGGTAATTAGTCAAAAGCTGGGGCTTGTCTGCGCGAATGGCGGCAAGCCCCTTTTTAAAAAAACGGAAGGAAAATGAAAGTTTTGGGGGCGATAGATCGCCCGGTATAAGGGCGGAGGCGGAACAGCCGATGCATCAAGATAAATCACTCTTAAGAATTGCGAGAGAGGATGTGAATTTGAAGATATGCAGGAATACATGCTTGAAGCTATAAATATAACAAAAAGATTTCCCGGTGTGCTTGCAAACGATAATGTATGTCTGAACGTCAAGCCAAAGGAGATTTTGGGACTGATCGGCGAAAACGGAGCGGGAAAATCGACGATACTGAAGGTATTGAACGGCATTTACCCTATCGGCACATATGAAGGAAAATTGGTAATCGAAGGCGAAGAAGTGGAGCTGCACGGACCCGGCGATGCAATGGCAAAGGGAATAGGTTTTGTCCCGCAGGAAATCAATGTATTAAAGAATTTCAGTGTTGCCGAAAATATATTTATGGGCGATTTGGAATTGGAAAAGACCGTAGGAAACGAACTTGACGCGGATTATGTCGTGAAAAAGAACAATCCGTTTCTGGACACGAAATCCATGAGGGAAGCGGCAGAAAGACTTCTTAGGGAGAACCATATTGATCTGGACCCCAACGCTGATGTTGTAAAACTTTCCATTGGAAAACAGCAGCTGCTGATGATTGCAAGGGCGCTTGCCAGCCATCCCAAGGTGCTCATACTGGACGAGCCGACAACGTCTCTGTCATCAAGAGACGTGGAACTGCTGTTTGAAGTTGTTCACAGACTGAAGGAAAAGGGAACGGCGGTCATCTTCGTTACGCATAAGATGGCTGAGATATTAGAACTGACCGACAGAGTGACGATCCTGCGCGACGGCAAAAATATCAGTACGTTTGAGCGCAAGGATTATGACGCAAACGCAATTATCGCGGACATGATCGGACGCGAGATAACGAACCTGTATCCCGAAAGGAATGTAGAGATAGGCGACGTGGTGTTTAAGGCAGAGCACGTTACTGTTCCGCATCCGTATATTGCTAATACCAATCAGGTGGAGGACGTGTCTTTTGAGGTGCGCGCGGGAGAGGTTTTGGGTTTTGCAGGTCTGGTGGGTGCAGGACGATCGGAGGTATGCTCCGCAATTTACGGCGTTACCAGAATGTCGTCCGGCGAACTGACGCTGAACGGCGAAAAAATTAAAATCAAAAATACAAAGGACGCGGCAAAAAAAGGAATCGGATATGTAAGCGAGGACAGGAAGAAGTACGGACTCAATTTCGTATGGGATATTAAGACAAATATTATAATTTCAAATCTGAAGCCGGTCAGCGCAGGACCGTTTGTTCACGCCAAGAGCATGGCGAACAGGGTCAAAAGATTTTTTGAAGAGCTGCACGTCAAAGCGCCGTCTTTGGAAACGAGAGTCGGGAATCTGTCGGGAGGAAACCAGCAGAAGGTGGTTATTGCCAGAACGCTGAATACGGAGCCAAAGCTGCTCATTCTCGACGAACCCACAAAAGGCATTGACGTGGGATCAAAAAATGAGATTTACCAGCTCATTAACGATCTTTGCGCACAGGGAGTGGCAATTATCATGATTTCCTCTGAACTGCCGGAGTTGATGGCCATGAGCGATCGGTTTATCGTGATGGCGGAGGGAAAGGTAGTCGGAGAGCTTGGAAAGCTGGATGCGACAACGCAGAAAGTCATGGAGATGGCGACCACAACCTTCAAAAACAGGGGCTGAGGTAAGGGGGGTCAATGATATGGAAAAAAATTTAGAGCAAAAAAATAGGCTCAGCCTGGGATACAGACTGTTTCTGAGCCCTGAAGTGGGTATATTGATACCGGTTGTCATTATGTGCGTAGTGGCGACAATAGCAAACCCGAAGTTTCTCGTCTGGGGCAATCTGTCGTATATTATCGAATCCGGCATGTACGTCGGCTTGCTGGCGCTGGGTGAAGCAATCATTATTATGAACGGGGAGATAGACCTTTCCATCGGTGCGGCCGGAGGCTTCGCATCCGTCATGGTGGGCGTAGCTTCGGCGTTATGGGGTTGCCCCATGCTGATATCGCTTCTGATAGGTCTATTGGCGGGTGTATTGATTGGATTTATCAACGGTTTGGTTTCTGCAAAGTTTGGGCTGACGAGTTGGATTGTCACTTTTGCAACGCAGTTTATCTGTCTGGGCGTTTCTGCTTTTATCAGCGACGGAAAGGTTATGAAGCTGATGAATGAGGCGTTTGCTGACCAGTACGCCGCGTTGGGTGAGTTCAAGGGATGGACGGCTCCCGGTTTACAGTTTTCGTCCATGTTTTTCGTATTCATTCTGATTATGATCCTATTGGATATCTTTGTAAGAAAAACACAGTTTGGATATAAGCTCAGGGCTGTCGGCGGCAACAGGGATGCGGCACTGCTGGCGGGTATCAATGTAAAGAACGTTAAATTTATTGTTTTCATGATAGCGGGACTGTTTGCAGGGCTTTACGGCGTGTTTTTCTCTGTTAAGCAGATGTCGACAAACCTTGCACAGGGCTCCGGCGGCGAATTCAGAGCCATCACCTGCTGTGCCATAGGCGGTATAGCAATGACGGGAGGCAAGGGATCCATTTATGGCGTAGGCCTGGGTACTCTGCTGTTTCATATCGTGAATGGCGCGCTCCAGAGCATGGGTGCAGACAACAACGTGCAGCTTCTGATGGTTGGCGTACTGCTGGTGATAGCAGTATTGCTCGATATCATACGCCAGCGGGTAGAAGCGCGCAAAATGGTTTAGGAGAGTAAGAGACATGAAAGTACAAGAAAATACTGTAAAAAGAAACAATATATTCAAGACGTTCGTGAGCTCAAGTGAATTTCGGGTGCTGGTGCCGCTGCTGGCAATTATCCTGATTACCACCGCCTTTAAGCCGACGTTTATGTCGGTCACGAACTTCGTAAGCCTGTATACTACAATACCGTTTATAGCGATCATTGCTCTCGGAGCCAGCTTTACGCTGATGACAGGAAATGTAGATATCTCTACCGGACGTGTGGCAGGTTTGGGCGGCATTATGGTGGCGTTGTTCATATCGGTAAACGGAATGCCGTGGTATGTGGCAATGGTTCTCTCGCTGCTGGTGTGCGCTGTGATCGGAATTGTCAACGGCATTATGGTCGTTAAGCTGAACGTACCCGACTTTGTGGCGACGATGGCGACGCTGAATATCTGCGGCGCGGTAAGGTATCTGATATTGCCGAAAGGCATTATTGATATTGACCTCAAACAGTATGAAAACCTGTGGATAGGAGATCTGTCCAGCAAACCGCTGCTTGGGATGCCGTTCCAGTTCTGGGCCATGGTTGTCATATTTATAATCGCCTATATCGTCATTAAAAAGACAAAATGGGGCAAGAGACTTCTGGCCTGCGGTGACAATAGGGAAGTAGCGGCTATGTCCGGCATTAAGGTGACAAAAATGCGCATGGTTTCCTATATTATCTGCGCGGTTTTGGCGGGTGTTTGCGGAATTGTCACGACGATTGCTTACAATATAGGGTATCCTGCAATCGGAGACGGCTGGGAATTTAAGGCGATAGCGGGCTGCGTTGTCGGCGGTGTCAGTCTGGCCGGCGGGAAAGGCTCGCCGATCGGGGTGTTTCTGGGGGTATCTCTTGTATTTATTGCTGAAAATGCCATAATTTTCTTTGGACTGCCGACGGTGCTGAAAAGTGCGGTTCAGGGCGTCGTCATGGCGGCAGCCGTTATGTATGAGACAATCCTAGAAAGAAAGAAAATAAAGGCTTGAAGAGGGATTTTGTTGCTCGTATAATAATAGGTATATAAAATTGATCAGGTGGTAATGGAAGATGTCTAGAGAAAAAGTAACAATATACGATGTTGCTGAAGAGCTGGGAATTTCGATTGCCACTGTAAACAGGGCTCTCAATGGGAAACCCAATGTGAGCCCGGAGACAAAGAGACTTGTTGTGGATGCGGCAAGGCAAATGGGCTATAAGCCCAGCAAGGCGGCCGCATCCCTCTCCAGAAATCCAAAAAGAATCGCTGTACTGATGATGTCGACAATTATGGGCTTTGTTGCAGAGGTGAAGCGCGGGATTATGAAGGCCTATAATGATCTTAAGGATTTTGGCTTGGAGGTAGACATTATTGAAGTGGTTGGCGATGAGGATGTGGACGCTGAATATATCAGGCGTCTTGACGAGATTGCAGACGAAGGATATGACGGGATTATTATGCTGCCGGGCAATGAAAGTGCAATAGCGCAGAGATTAAAGCAACCGGGATACGGCGGAAAGACGGTGTTTGCCACGGTCGTATCTGACATCGTCGGGTCGAAGTGTTTATTTTCAGTCAGAAACAATGGATGCGCTGCCGGCAGAATGGCGGCGGAGCTTCTGGGGATGATGACAAAAAACTCAAAAAAGGTAGCGCTTGTGACGGGCCGGAACGAATTGTTTGTCCACAGCGAAACAATCAACGGTTTTAAGGCGATGGTTGACGAAAGCGGTTTGGAATTTGTCGGCGTATATGAACATTATGACAAACCCAGCATTGCTTACAAGCTGGCCGATAAACTGATGAACGATGTGCCGGATCTCGGCGGAATTTACTTCAGCTCCGCCAACTCTGTGACATTCTGCAAAAGGCTGATAGAGCTCGGCAAAATTTCAGATATTGAAATAGTTACGTCAGATATTTTCCCGGAAATAGAAATGCTCATGCGGGACGGGAATATTGGAGCCACGATTTTCCAGAATCCATTTAATCAGGGAAAGCTTGTTACCAGATATATGTTTGAGCATCTCGCTGAGGGCAGACAGTTTGAGGACAGGAACATTCTTCTGAATCCCGAGATTGTCCTGAAAAGCAACATAGAGTTTTACAGCAAAAATATAGAGTATGTGAAATACGACATGTTTATTTAGAAGACCGACATCATACATCATAAGGGAGGAAAAATATGAAAGCATTGATTGCAAAAGAGCCCAAAAAACCAGAGATCATAGAGGTCGAAAAGCCGGTTTGCGGGCCAAAGGATATTATAGCAAAAGTAAATTACGCGGGGATATGCGCGACTGATATTGCGATTATTACAGGGGAGACAATGTTCGTGGAGAGCGGGCAGGTCAAGTATCCTGTGAGAATAGGTCATGAGTGGTGCGGTACGGTCGTAGAAGCCGGAGCTGAGGTGCAGAACTTGAAGGTAGGGGATAAGGTGGTCGGTGATAACGGCGTACCATGCTTTTCCTGCCCCGAGTGTTTGGCGGGAAATCTGGCGGGGTGTCCGAATACGAGGTCAGTCGGAACGATCAATACCTATGATGGCTGCTTTGCCGAGTATATGAAGATGCCGGCGGCGATCACCTATAAGCTTCCCGACGATGTGAATATGAAGAGCGCAGCTTTGATTGAGCCGGCGGCAATTGCTATGGCGGGAATAGAAAAGATGGGGATCAAAGCCGGAGAGACGGTAATGGTAATCGGAACAGGACCCATAGGGTTGACGGGCGTTGCGCTGCTGAAGGCCTGCGGTGCACGAGTGGTGCTGGTGGGCCGCAGGGATTCAAAACTGGCATACGGCGCCAAAGTTGGGGCGGATTATCTGATTAACAACAAGGAAAAAGACGTTCTGGAGGAGCTGAAAAAGATAGACCCCCGCGGCAAGGTGGATGCTGTTCTGGAAACGTCGGGCAATGCCGGCGTTTTAAATGAAACATATAAATATGTGGTTGGCAGAGGAAAAATCGGTTTGGCCGGATTTTTTGAGCAGCGGATTGACGGGTTCGACATTGACCAGTTCGTGCTGGCAGCCGTTGATCTATGCGGCATTGCGGGATGTCTGGGTGTGATGAAGGATGTTGTGAGGCTGATGGAGCAGGGTAAGGTGGACTTTTCACCGCTTGTCACCAGCGTATATCCATTTGACGATGCGGTTGAGGCTGTCAATCACGTTATAGAAAACGACGGTGACAGAATTAAGGTTCTGTTGGAATTCTAGAAAATTTGCGGTACAGGTGTTGATAGATTGTTGTTGCATAGATACCGGCGGATCGAATTCCTCTTTATTAGACTGAGACGCCTGTGCCGCTTATCAATGAAAAAACGCTTTGTCTACGGAGGAAAGATATGTTTGCAGAGACCGTAAAGAATTTAGAAGTGGAGCAGGGGACTGCGGCGCTGATCTGGTTGGGGCAGGCAGGCTTTATGATCAAAACTGCGGGCGGAAAAATTGTTGCAATTGACCCTTATCTGACGGATTATGTCTATGAGGCATTCAAGGATGAGGAGGGTTTGGGATATAAACGCGTGACGGCTCCGCTGTTTGAGCCGGGTGAAATTGATATAGACATATTGCTGTGCTCACACGAGCATGGGGATCATCTTGATATCTATGCCATGCCGGAACTGCTGGGGAATCCGGGAATGGCTTGTTATACAAATGCGCAGAGTATTGCCGAATTGGAAAAAAACAGCATCGACACCTCACGTGTTACTGCGATAGCGATCGGCGACAGTGTGGATATGGGCGAGTTTACTCTGCGCGTTGTGGATTGCGACCACGGATCTTCAACGCCGGGGGCAATGGGATTTATTTTAGATTTTGGCTTTCGGAAAATTTATTACTCCGGCGACACTTCATTAAACCTCCAGAGATTGGAAGAGGCCGTTGCCCAGCAGCCAGACGTCGGCCTCCTTCCGATTAACGGTGCTTTTGGAAATCTGGATTCGGTGGAGGCGGCGAAGCTGGCGAAGGAACTGAAGCTGAAGGTATGTGTTCCCCATCATTTTTGGACGTTTCCGAGGCACTTCGGCGATCCTATGAAAGCGATAGAGACTTTCCCGAAATATGCACCGGACTGCGAACTTGCGATGATGACGCCGGGGACGATTTACGTCGTGAAATAGAGGAGCGGGCAAATGATTTCAGAGGGAAGGTATAAAAATCAGAAAGCCATTATTGTAGAAAACGAGAATCTTTCAATGAGCTTCCTTCCGGACACGGGCGCCAACTTGGCGTCTGTTGTTCTGAAGGAAGAGAACTTTGAGTTTATGGTACAAAGGCCGGAGCGTGAGTATAGGCGGGTCGAGTTCGGCGGGGATTATGTGGAAGCTGAGTGCAGCGGCATGGACGACATGTTCCCCACCATTGACCGATGCTATTATGAGCGGTTTCCATGGAGCGGAACGGAACTGGCAGATCACGGCGAGGTGTGGAACCTTGCAGCGGATGTGAACGTGAAGGGTGATGACAGAGTGGATTTTACATTTCACGGCGTAAGACTGCCTTATGTGTTCCATAAAAACGTTAGTATTATTGAGAAAAATACGGTGAGGATTGACTATTCAGCGGAAAACAATACGGATTTTGAGATGGATTTTCTCTGGGCAGGACACACGATGCTTCAGGCGGAGCCGGGAACGAGAGTTATTGTCCCGGAGGACTGTACCTGTGCGCAGGCCGTCTTTACGGACAGTGGAAGAATCGGGGCTTACGGCGAGGAATTTGACTATCCCGTATATCGGGACAAGGACGGGAGTCTGCGCGATATGTCTGTCATGGGAGAGCGGCAAAAGGATTCAGAAAAATACTATTTGAAATATCCCCTAACGGAAGGGATGTGTGGGATTGAACGAACAAACGGCAGATCGTTTACGTACCGATTTCCTGCGGACAGGGTACCGTATTTAGGTCTGCTCCAAAACTTCGGAGGGTTCCGGGAGATGTACAACATGTTTTTGGAGCCGTGTACCTCGCCTTTCGACAGACCGGATGTAGCGCGGCTGATGAAGAAAAACTGCGTCATACCGCCGCGTTCCGCGTACGACTGGTATTTGGAAATAACGGTACGCTGAGGAGAAAGAGATGAGTAAAATTGTTATGTTCGGAAGCTTTGTCGTCGACCTGATGGGCAGGGCCGGAAAGCTGCCCGGACCGGGAGAGACTATTTTTGCCCATGGATTCCAGACGGGCCCCGGCGGAAAGGGTTCCAATCAGGGAGTGGCCGTTCACAGAGCAGGGGGAGATCTCCGAATGATTACAAAGGTAGGAGAGGACATGTTCGGGCAGGTCGCACGGGACTTTTATGCTGCCGAAGGAATAGACGATGAATTTCTGCTGGTGGACAAAGAGGTGGCTACCGGTGCGGCGCTGATTATGGTGGATGAGACGACGGCGCAGAACGCTATTTACATTATGAATGGGGCTTCGGGTCACATTACATCCGAAGATTTGGAGCGGGTAAGGCCGGAAATCAAAAAGGCGGAGTATCTGCTGATGCAGCTGGAGTTAAATCTGGACGCCACCTATGAAATAATCAAATATGCACACGGCGAAGGGGTGAAAGTAGTGGTCAATACTGCCCCCTATCTTCCCATTGACGAGAAGATTTTTCAGTATATTGATATTGTTACACCGAACGAAATTGAGGCCGAGTGTTTTACGGGCGTCAAGGTGGCGGACGAAGCGTCGGCATTACAAGCTGCCGGCATATTCCGGGAAAAGGGTGTGAAGGATGTGGTCATCACGCTGGGAAGCCGCGGTGTTTTTGTGCTTTGCGGACAGGAATACAGAATGATACCGGCGAAAAAGGTCAGGGCCGTGGATACGACAGGGGCAGGGGATGCGTTCAACGGCGGATTTGTCACGGCGCTGTCGGAAGGAAAGGATATGTTCAGTGCGGTGGAGTTTGGGAACCAGACTGCGGCGCTGTCTGTAATGAAGAAAGGATCGTCTGTGGCGATGCCGCTGCGCAAAGACATAGACGCTGCCATGTTAAAAGAAAGAACGGAGGAACACGATGAGAAACGACAAATATGATCCCACATATGCACAGTATATGGATCATACAGTACTGAAGCCCGAGACGACGAGGGCGACGGTGAAAAGATTTTGTGACGAGGCAAAGGAATATCACTTTGCCAGTGTGTGTATCAATCCGACGTGGGTGAAATACGTGTCGGAGCAGCTCAGAGGCAGCGGCGTAAAAACCTGCTGCGTGATTGGTTTCCCTCTCGGTGCAAACACGACTTATGTGAAGAAAATAGAGACGGAGGATGCTGTTCAAAACGGAGCCGAAGAGGTGGATATGGTCATCAATATCGGCGCGTTGAAGGACAAGGACTACGAGTTGGTTGAAGAGGATATTAAGGCAGTTGTACGGGCGGCGCATCCGGCGGCACGGGTCAAGGTGATTATAGAGACGAGTGCGCTGACGGACGAGGAGAAAAGGACAGCGTGCGAGTTGGCAGCCAATGCCGGCGCGGATTTTGTCAAGACGTCTACGGGCTTCGGCTCAGGAGGCGCCACTGTGGAGGATGTGCGGCTGATGAAATCCGTCGTAGGAGTGCGCTGCAAGGTCAAGGCTTCCACCGGGGTAAACAACAGGGCAATCTGCGATGCACTTTTGGCGGCGGGCGCTGTCAGAATGGGCACCAGCAAGGGCATGAAAATTGTAAACGGAGACGACGAGTGAACAGAAACATCAGCCTTGTCATATTGGACGACGA
>QAKS01000070.1 GCA_003343685.1 Clostridiales bacterium
GCTGCCAATATTACGGAAGTTGGCGAGAATGTCTTCCGTGCCTGCTTTATCGACCCGTTTCAGGGTGAAGTTATGGCAAACTATGCCGCTACAGAGCTGGGCGTGAAGAAGGCTGCGATTCTGTATGACATTGCGAACGACTACTCTGTAGGTCTGACCGATTCCTTTACGGCAACAGCCAAGGAAAAGGGCGTAGAAATTGTTGCCAGCGAGGGCTATACCGGCGGAGATGTGGACTTTAAATCTCAGCTGACAAAGATCGCTTCCAGCGGAGCGGAGGCGCTGTTCATTCCGGTTTACTATCAGGATGTTGCGCTGATTGCAAAGCAGGCGAAGGAGGTCGGCATTACGGCGCAGCTTCTGGGTGCGGACGGCTGGGACGGCGTTATTGAGCAGGTTGACGCCAGCAATATGACTTCCGTAGAGGGCGCAATTTTTTGCAATCATTATTCCAAGGACGGTGACGATGCGGATCTGAAGAAATTCATCGAAGCATACAAGGCGGAATATAATGAAGAACCCAACCAGTTTGCGGCGTTGGGCTATGACGCGATGAATATTATGATTGCCGCCATTGAAAAGGCCGGTTCCACAGATTCCGCCGCAATTATTGAGGCGCTGAAGAACACGGATTTCAAGGGTGTGACGAGTTCGGAGAACATTAAGTTTGACGAGAACAGAAACCCCGTTAAGTCTGCCGCGCTGACGCAGATCAAAGACGGTGAATATAAGTTCCTCGAGTATTACAGTAACTAAAAAACCATACTAAGTACGCAAGGGGTCGCCACAAGGTGGCGGCCCCTTTTTAACAAAAAGCAACGGTGGTGTAAATATGGATTTTCTTGCACAGATAATAAACGGCTTACACGTGGGCAGCATCTATGCGCTTGTGGCATTGGGCTATAACATGGTCTATGGAATTGTACAGCTGATTAACTTTGCCCACGGAGATATCATAATGGTAGGGGCCTATGCGGCGTATGTCGCATTGATTGTAGGCGGGCTGCCGATTTGGGCTGCCTTTTTGATCTCCATAGTGGTCTGCGCCATATTGGGCATGGTCATTGAGCGCGTGGCTTACAGAAGGCTGCTCGTAAAAAATGCGCCGAGAATTTCGCTGCTCATTACGGCGATCGGCGTAAGCATTTTCCTACAGAATCTTGCCCAACTGATCTTTACCTCATCGGGAAAATCCTTCCCGAATCTGTTCGACGTGGCACCGATTATGCTGGGAGATATGCAGATTGGTTTTATTACCATTTTGACAATACTCGTATCGGTAGTGCTTATGATTGGTCTGCAGATTCTGGTAAAAAAGACGAAAATCGGAAAGGCAATGCGCGCAACATCGGAGGACCCGGGCGCAGCAAAGCTCATGGGTATCAATACAAATTCCGTTGTCAGCTTTACGTTTGGCATCGGCAGCGCGCTGGCGGCTGTCGGCGCGGTACTCTATGCGGAAGCCTATCCGGTCATCACGCCGTACATGGGCTCTATGCTGGGTCTGAAGGCCTTTGTGGCCGCAGTGCTGGGCGGCATCGGGAGCACGCCGGGCGCTATGGTAGGTGGATTTGTACTGGGGATTGCAGAAAGCCTGACGAAAGGGTATATATCCACAACTCTGGCGGACGCGGTCGTCTTTGGAATTCTGATTTTGGTGCTGCTGTTTAAGCCTACCGGCATCATGGGCAAAAACGTCACCGAAAAGGTTTGAGGAGGTAGACAAAATGACGAAAAAACGGCTTGCCTCCTATGGCATTAATCTCGGAATCGTTGCGGCAGTATATGTGATTCTGCTGGTACTCATGAATGCCGGCGTGATCAACAGGTACTACAGCGGCATTATTACAATGGTAGGCATCAATATCATTCTGGCGGTGTCGCTGAACTTGGCGACGGGCTTTTTGGGAGAACTGGTTTTGGGCCATGCCGGATTTATGGCTGTGGGCGCCTATTGCTCGGCTTTGATCACGATGAACATGGGTATTGACGAAGCAATTGCTTTTCCCATCTCCCTTTTGGCGGGAGGGTTGCTGGCGGCAGTGGTGGGATTTCTGATCGGCATCCCGGCGCTGCGGCTGAAGGGCGATTATCTGGCAATCATTACGCTGGGTTTCGGAGAGATCATCCGGGTCATCCTGACGTCGATGGACAGCGTAACCGGCGGCGCGAGAGGATTGTCCGGTATTCCGGCCCTCACAGACTATTCATGGGTATTCTTTATTGCGGCGCTGACCGTATTTCTGTGCTATACGCTGATACATTCCCGCGACGGCAGGCAGATCATCACCATCCGGGAGGACGAAATTGCCTCCGAAGCGAGCGGCGTAAACACCACATATATCAAGATGCTGGCATTTGTCATATCGGCGTTCTTTGCCGGAATAGCGGGCGGACTTTACGCACACCATATCGGCGTGCTGGAGCCGTCAAAATTTGATTTCAACTATTCTGTCGAGATACTGGTTATGGTCGTTCTGGGCGGAATGGGCTCGGTGACCGGCTCCATTATAGCGGCAATTGTGCTGACAATCCTGCCGGAAGCGCTGCGGGAGTTCGCAGACTATCGGATGCTGCTTTATTCGGCTCTGCTTATCGTAATGATGCTGTTTAAGCCTCTCGGCCTGCTGGGAAAGGTGGAGTTTTCTCTGGCAGGACTGGGCAGGGCGCTGAAACGGCTCAGACATAAAAACCATGCGGCAAAAGTGGCGAAACAGATTGCCGGCGGAAAGGAGGACTGACGCTCTTATGTTACTTGAAGTAAAAAATCTGGGGATTGCCTTTGGTGGGCTTCGCGCGCTGGAGGATCTGAATATGAAACTGGAATTGGGGGAAATCGTCGGCCTGATCGGTCCGAACGGCGCGGGAAAGACGACGGTATTCAATCTGCTGACGGGCGTCTATCCGCCGACGGAAGGAGCCATCCGCCTGAACGGACAGAGTATTATCGGGATGAAAACCTATAAGATTAACCGCCGCGGCATTGCAAGAACGTTCCAGAATATCAGACTGTTTGGAGATATGAGCGTTTTGGACAACGTAAAAGTAGCTATGAGCGGCGAAACCGATTATAGCGCCATTGCGGGTGTATTCCGCCTACCGTCCTATTGGCGCGAGGAAAAACGCATTGACAAAAAAGCAAAGGAGATTCTCGAGACGCTGGATCTGCTTGAGTTTGCCGAAACCAATGCGAAAAATCTCCCCTACGGGAAACAGCGCAAGCTGGAAATCGCCCGCGCGCTCGGCTCTTCGCCGAAGGTGTTGCTGCTGGATGAACCTGCCGCCGGCATGAACCCCACAGAGACGAAGGAACTGATGGACGCAATTGCTAAGATCAGGCAGCAGTACAACATTGCCATCCTGCTTATTGAGCACGATATGAGCTTTGTCATGGGTATTTGCCAGAGGCTGATCGTATTGGACTACGGCAAGGTAATTGCCCAGGGGCTGCCGAAGGATGTCCGCAGAGACCCCAAGGTAATTGCGGCCTATCTGGGCGAATAAGGAGGGACAGTAAGTATGGCTTTTTTCAGTGTTAAGGATTTACAGGTTTATTACGGAGCGATACATGCCATAAAAGGAATATCCTTTGAAGTCCACAGGGGCGAAATTGTCACCCTGATCGGCGCAAACGGCGCCGGAAAGACGACGACGATGCATGCCATTTCAGGGCTTTTGAAGCCGAAGAACGGCGAGATTGTCTTTGACGGAAGCAACCTTGAGAAACTCTCCGCTCACAAGATACCGGGGCTGGGTCTGGTGCAGGTACCGGAGGGGAGGCGCGTGTTTGCCAATATGAGCGTCATGGAAAATCTGGAGATGGGCGCTTTTAAGCGCAAGGACCAGAAGCATATAGACGACGATCTGGACATGGTTTTTGCACACCTGCCCAGACTGAAGGAACGCCGCAGGCAGATGGCGGGGACGCTTTCCGGCGGCGAGCAGCAGATGCTGGCAATAGGCCGCGCAATCATGAGCAAGCCCACGATGATGCTGCTGGACGAGCCGTCTATGGGGCTTTCTCCCATATTGGTGCAGGAAATCTTCAGCATCATACAGGAGATTAATAAGGACGGCGTAACGATTCTTTTGGTAGAGCAGAACGCCAAAATGGCGCTGGAGCTGGCAAACCGTGCTTATGTTATGGAAACGGGCAGGATCGTCATGAGCGGCGACGCAAGCGAGCTTGCGCAGAACGACAGGATATCAGACGCCTATCTGGGCGGCTGAGAACTGTTTTACGGGATATAAAACGGCGAAAACCCCGCTTTGCGCGGGGTTTTAACATACAAAAAAAGCAATCTCTTGCACATCGGAACACATGAAAGACAGGTGCCTTCTGTCCGCTGTTAAAACCCAAGCTGTCGGCGAACCTCCGAAAAGGGGACAAATTCCGGAGGAACGGTGCCGTGCGTGCCAATATGCTTCTCCATCCATACCATGTCGTACCATTCGTTAAATTTAAAACCGCATTTGGAAAAACGGCCGATCAGCCGATAACCCATTTTTTCATGAAACAGAATGCTGTCGGAAGTGAGATGTGCGTCATTCTCTCTCGGAGAGGAGGCGACACAGGCATTCAGGTTCAGCACCCCTTGGGCTTTCAGAATGTTTTCGAGACAGTGGTACAGCATGCTGCCTATGCCGTTGCGGCGCATATTCCTTTTCAGATAGATAGAGGTTTCTACGGAGTGGATATAGGCCGCCCGTTTTTTCAGGGCGGAGGCATAGGAATAGCCCAAAATCTCTCCGCCGTACTCCGCTACAATATAGGGGTAGACGGCAAGCGTGTCCTCAATACGGCTCTGAAATTCTTCCAAAGACGGAGGCTCATACTCGAAGGACACGGCAGTGCTCGTAACATATGCTGCATAAATGGCGAGCAGCTCGCCGGCATCCTCCGGGGACGCGCTTCGAAGAGATAAAATATCCATTGATTACTCCATATTCATACTGCCGTCTGACAGTTTTTTGCGCCACAGGAAGGAAAGCTTGGTTTCAGAGACGATGACGGCGATAAAGATTACCAAAAAGCCGATGCCGAGCCGCAGAGTCATCGTTTCCTCACCGACGATCAGCGATGTCAGAACACCGAAAACGGATTCAAGACTGAGCAGAATGGCGGCGACGGGCGCTGGCGTGCTGCGCTGACCGAACGTTTGAAGCGTGAAAGCGAGGCAGGTGGCGAAGACGACGAGATATCCCATGCCCCATATGCTGTCCGGCGGTATTTCGGCGGGAAAGGTTTCAAAACAGAGAGCGCCGATAAGAGCCGGTATAAACGACGCCGTAAATATCACGACTGTAAACAGAATGGTATCCTTGCCGCGGGAGCCTGCGTTCAGTGTGACCACCTGGAGGGCAAAGAACACGCCGCCGACCAGTGTCAGCAGATCGCCGATTCCGATGGAGAAATCACCCTTCAGCGACACAAGGCCGATTCCGAGAAGGCACAGAAAAGCCGCCGTAATATTGTACTTGTCCGGCTTCTGCTTATACAGCAGCCAGACCAGAAACGGAACGATGACGCAGTATACTGCTGTTAAAAAAGCGTTTTTACCCGGCGTAGTATGCGTCAGTCCGTAGGTTTGGAAGATATATCCCAAATACATGAAAATGCCAACGACAGAACCTTTGATAATATATTCTTTGTTGATTCGGCGCAGCTTTTTGACGGATAGGACAGCCAAAATAAGCGCGCCCAAACCAAAGCGGATGGCAAGCAGCGTGTTGACGGGGAAGATATCCACGGTATTTTTCATGACGACAAAGGACGTCCCCCATATGACAGCGGCAATCAGAAGCGCCAGCTGCGGCAAAAATCTGTTATTTTTCATAGATTCCCTCCAGCCCACAAGCTATTTTACCATAAATGAAAGAAAGAGCAATAGACCTTTGAAAAAATATATAGTTAGCGGTGAGAAAATACCGGAGGGATGCGGAGGTGATATTGTGCGGAGGACAGGATTAGTGTATAATACGTAAGACAATGACAATAAAGGCAATGTGGGAACCAAGGCTTTCGCACGGGAAATTGTATTAAAACAGGGTCAGGAAAAGGATAAACGACGATGGATATCATTAATACGATAATAGGCATACCGTTGGGATATATTATGTGGGCGTGCTTTGCGCTGGTGGGGAACTACGGCTTTGCCATCATACTGTTCACGCTCATTACGAAGCTGATTATGTTTCCGCTCTCCGTATGGGTGCAGAAAAATTCCATCCGCATGATTAAAATAAAGCCGATGCTCAATGAGATTGCGGTAAAATTTGCCGGAGACAGGGACAAGGTGGCGGAGAAGCAGCTGGAGCTGTATAAACGCGAAAATTACAAGCCTATGGCGGGGGTCATACCCATGCTGATCCAGATTCCCATTATTTTGGGGCTGATAGCGGTGATCTATAATCCGCTGCAGCACCTGCTGCATATGGACGCAACGGTGATCTCCGCGCTTGCTGAGCAGACGAGCGCCATACTGGGGACGGATCTGGGCGCTTCTCCTCAGCTCAAGGTGATTGAGACGCTGAACGATCCGCAGCTTGCGCAGTATTTTGCAAATATGCAGATACCGGGCGCGGATGCGGCGGCGGTGATTTCGCAAATACAGGCTCTTGACTTGAACTTTTTCGGCTTGAATCTGTCTCATGTTCCCACGCTGGACGTGATGGACGCATACCTGCTTGTTCCGGTCATCTCAGGCGGTTCGTCCCTTCTGCTGTCCGTCTGCCAAAACAGGGCAAACGTGCTCCAGAAGGAGTCCGGCGCTCTCGGACGCTGGGGCATGGCGGCTTTTCTGACTGCTTTTTCGCTGTATTTTGCGTTTATCGTGCCTGCGGGAGTGGGACTGTACTGGATTTTTGGGAATCTGTTCAGCATTGCCGTACTGTATATTGTAAACGCCATGTATGACCCCAAAAAATATATAGATTATGAGGCTTTGGAAAAAAGCAAGGCGGAGCTGGCACAGGTGAAGGAGCTGGAAAAGAAGCTGAAGCCTACGCCGGAGCAGAAAAAGCTGGCGAAGGAGAGCTACAAAAAATTCTGCGATATGGACAACGTGAAAAAGCT
>QAKS01000096.1 GCA_003343685.1 Clostridiales bacterium
TACGGCGGACACTCGGTTTTCACGGCGCTGAGCATAAAACGATAAACTGTTATGAGCAGGGGCTTCCCCTCACAGTTGAAAATGTCAGACAATGCAGCCGGTTCCACAGGCGGTGCGGCACCTCCATGTCAGTCTGCCTGCTTCTCCTTATGCTCGCCGTCTCACTGTTGATTCCGCCTGTTCTAAGTGATGCGGTACAGCTGCTCATCTTTTTTGCCGCACTTCTCTTGTCAGTCGGAATCGTATATGAAACCATGCGCGCCAAAAAGCTGAATCTCGCCGCCCGCCTCGGTCTGTTTGCACAGCGGGTAACCACTCGCGAACCGAACGAAGCTATGATATTATGCGCTATCAGCGCCTTAAACGCAATCGTTCGGCAAAACACCGAAGGGTAAAAGAAAAATTCATCGCAATACTTTTTTATATTTTTCTATCGGTTTGTTTGATTTATGGTATAATATCACTGAAAATGAATTATTTGAAGGAGAAGTACAGTCCCATGGAAAATTACTACCAGCCGGAAATCGAGTGTGCGTCTTTTGATCAGATCAAAGCTTGGCAGGATGAACGGCTCGTCAAAACGGTGAAACATGTATATGACAATGTCCCCTATTACAAAAAAATGATGGATGACAAGGGCGTAAAGCCCGAGGATATCCGTTCGCGGGACGACCTTTCCCGTCTCCCCTTTCTTACGAAGGACGATCTGCGCGACGCCTATCCCTATGGCCTTCTCGCCGTGCCTTTAAAGGATGCTGTTCGCATACAGTCCACCAGCGGAACAACCGGCAGGCGTGTGGTTGCTTTTTACACCCAGCACGACATTGATCTCTGGGAGGATTGCTGCGCCCGCGCTATTATGGCTGCAGGCGGTACTGATGAAGATGTCGTGCAGGTTTCTTATGGCTACGGCCTTTTTACCGGCGGTCCGGGGCTTAACGGTGGTTCTCATAAGGTAGGTGCTCTCACGCTTCCCATGTCCTCCGGCAATACTGACCGCCAGATACAGTTTATGACAGACCTGAATGCAACCATTCTCTGCTGTACGCCCTCCTATGCCGCATATCTCGCAGAATCCATCGAGGAGCGCGGCCTGTTGGACAGCGTCCATTTAAAAGCAGGTATTTTCGGAGCGGAGGCATGGACAGAAGAGATGCGCCATGATATTGAGCAGAAGCTGAATTTTAAGGCATATGACATTTACGGTCTCACGGAGATTTCCGGCCCCGGCGTTTCCTTTGAGTGCAGTGAGCAGACAGGTATGCACGTCAACGAAGATCACTTCATCGCAGAAGTCATAGACCCGGCTACGGGCGAAGTCCTGCCCGACGGCGAGCGGGGGGAGCTGGTGTTCACCAGCATCACCAAAGAGGCCTTTCCTCTTATTCGCTACCGTACCAAGGATATCTGCGTATTGTCCCATGAAAAATGCTCCTGCGGCAGAACGTTTGTCAAGATGTCCAAGCCCATGGGCAGAAGCGACGACATGCTGATTGTAAAGGGGGTCAACGTATTCCCCTCTCAGATCGAAACCGTACTCATGAACAAAGGCTATCCCGCCAATTACCAGATCATTGTCACCCGGGAAAACTACAGTGACAAGCTGGATGTACACGTCGAGATGACGCCAGAAATGTTCTCCGATACGCTGTCGCGCATCTCAGCTAGAGAGAAGGATCTTGTTGCCGCTCTGAAGGCCATGCTCGGTATTTATGCCGAGGTCCACCTCGTCGAACCCAAATCAATCATTCGCAGCGAGGGAAAAGCAGTCCGCGTCATAGATAGGCGTGAGCTGTACAATAAGTAAAAAAGGAGGCACGAAATGACAGTAAAACAGATTTCAGTCTTTGTGGAAAATAAGCCGGGTCAGCTGGCAGAACTTACGGATGTTTTGAACAAAAACAAAATTGATATGCGCGCGCTCTCCATTGCGGAGACGCCCGATTTCGGCATTGTCCGACTGATCGTAGACGATGCCTACGAGACTGCATGTGTTTTGAAAAAAGCCGACTATATCTGCTCTATCACACCGGTACTCGCAGTGGAAATTCCGGACGTGCCCGGCGGCCTCTCAAACGTGCTGCAAATTATGAAGGAACATAAAATCAATCTGGAGTATACCTATGCTTTTATTGCCCGCAAAAAGGATTTTGCGTACATGGTTTTCCGCGTAGATGACAACAAGGCGGCGATTGATATTCTGGTAAAGAATAAGATTAAGCTGCTCTGCCCTGAAGATCTGCAAAACATCTGACCGTCTTATCGGAAAGGCCTGCCGGATGTATGCCGACAGGCCTTTTTTGTTTACCTCAAAAAGTACAAACGTCCTCTTTTTTGCACATCGTTTTTTCCGTCCCGCCCGCACGCGCAGCTGTACGTGACTTTTTCTTTTTCGATTTCAATCAGGCTGTCTGAAAGTCTGAAATCTGCCGAAGCCTCTCTCTTTTACTTTCTTTCAAATATTGCGCAGCTGGCCTGCCGCGCCGTCTGTCCCAAAGCCTTGATGACCTCTCCCGCCAGAATCATGCCGGCAACCGGCGGCACAAACGACACGCTTCCCGGCGTCTGCCGCCTTCCGTCTGCAGCTTCTCCTTCTTCCCGGGGGCTTATAGGCTCCTCTTTAGAATAGACTACTTTCAGCCGCTCTATGCCCCGCTTCCGAAGCTCCCTCCTCATCACCCTGCACAACGGGCAGACCGACGTTTCATAGATGTCCGCCGTCATAAAGGCAGTGGGATCCAGCTTGTTTCCCGTTCCCATAGCGCTGATGATCGGCACGCCCTGCCGGTTCGCCTGCTCTATCAGGAGCAGCTTTGCACTCACCATGTCAATGGCATCTATGATATAATCGAACTCCGCAAGATCAATTCTGTCTGCCGTCTCCTCCGTATAAAAAAACTCCATCGTCTCTGTCCGTATCTCTTTTGAGATATCCGCAATGCGTTCGCTCATGACCCGCGCCTTGCTCTTGCCGACCGTGGACGACAGAGCAACGAGCTGCCGGTTCAAATTGGATTCTGCTACCACATCTCCGTCAACGAGGCAAATCTTCCCCACACCCGCGCGCGCTGTCGCCTCCGCCGCATAGGAGCCGACTCCTCCCAAACCAAAAATTACCACGGCGCTTTTTTGGAGCAACGCCGTGGCTTCTGTGCCAATCAGCATATTTTGCCTTATCAGGCAATCGTTATTTAAAACTGCTGAATCATCCATGGTATCAGATAAGTGATGGCGCTCATAATAGCCGCCGCCAGCAAAATTCCGAAGCACACTGCCGGAACGCCCTTTTTCAAATCAATTCCCAATATCGTAGCCAGCAGGGAGCCGGTCCACGCTCCTGTGCCCGGCAGTGGTATCCCGACAAACAGAAGCAGCCCCCAAAACTCGGCTTTCTCAACTTTGTCCTTTTTTTTCAGCGCTCTGTTTTCAATTTTTTCCACCAACGGACGTATCCGTTTGCGCTTCTTCAGCCACGTAAACAGCGGCGTCACCAGCCATAAAATCAGCGGTACGGGCAGAGCATTGCCGAGAATGGAGACGAGAAGCGCCGGAACATAGTCTACGCCCAGTATTGCCGCGGCGATAAGTCCGCCCCGCAGCTCCAAAATGGGCAGCAGGGAAATGACAAAAACTACCATTAAGGGCGAAATCCCTGCCTCCTGCAGGCTGTTTGTAAGATTTGTCGCTAATTGTTCCATAACATCCGAATATTTCCTCTTTTGTATTTCCGCTGTACGTCAACCAACGCACAACAGTTGCATTATACAATGAAAAGGCCTTATTCGTCAATTTTTTTGGGCTGCGGCTTATGAATCGCGTATAACTCCCCTATATTTTCGGCGCTTTCTTCCGTGTCCGGAACGGTCGGCGCAATTCCCGTGCATTCCGTTGCCGAGGCTGTATTCTCGATATTATAAAATGTGTCTATTTCTTCTCTGTCTTTTCTTTTCACTTTTTTCACCTCCTTCTTCTTGATAATCTCTCCATACCGCTATGAAAAAATTCCTGTTCGCCTTTTTTTCCTCACTTTCGCGTCCTTTTTGGAATACATATAAAGTAAAAGCGTCTTTAAATCAGGAAGGAGCATCATCATGAACGGAACTGTCATTGTAGAAGTATATACTGCCAACGAGGCCTTGCCGGTTGCCGGAGCAAACGTCAAAATCTACTCATGGCGTACAGGCCGTGAGGCCAACCTTATTACAGACAATGACGGACGTACTGAGCCTGTCGCCGTAGGAACACCGTCCGTCGAAGCAACTCTTGACCCCTCCGAAACGGAAGAACCGTTTTCCTCTGTCACCGTCACCGTCACGAAAAACGGCTTTTCCCCTGTCGTCGTCAAGGGAGCCTCTGTTTTCGACGGAGTCGAGACTATTTTACCGGTCGAAATGCACCTTGCCGATTACGGCGGTGAAAGTGTCTTTGAAATACCTGCCCCCGCTCTCACAACAAATGAACAGAGCAGCAGTCAGGGCGGTGTTGTATCCGCCCGTATTCTGCGGTCCGTATATATTCCGGAATACGTCGTCGTCCATCTCGGGACGCCGTCGTCTTCTGCCAGAAATGTGAGCGTGACTTTCCCGAATTATATCAAAAACGTTGCCTCCAGCGAAATTTATCCCACATGGCCCGAGAACGCGCTGCGCGCCAATATTTTCGCTATGATCGGCTTTACGCTCAACAGATTTTATACCGAATGGTACAGAAGCCGCGGTTATGGTTTTGACATCACGTCCTCTACTGCGTATGATCAGTCGTTTGTAGAAGGGCGAAACTTTTTCGATACGATCAGCAGGATTGTAGACGAAATATTTAATACCTATCCGCGGCGCAGCGGACAGACTCAGCCGCTTTTCACGTCGTACTGCAACGGCACTACGGTTACCTGCAACGGACTGTCACAGTGGGGAACGGTGTCTCTTGCCAACAATGGCTACTCTCCTCTCGGAATCCTTCGGTATTACTATGGCAACGATGTTGAGCTGGTCACAACCAATGATATTCGCGGCTACGAAAGCTCCTATCCCGGTTTTGCAATAAAAAACGGTTCAAAAGGCTCCTCCGTGCTGATTGTCCAGCGCCAGTTAAACCGCATTGCCAAAAACTATCCCTCCATCCCCGTCATCGACGAAGACGGAATTTACGGTCCCAGAACAGCGGCGTCAGTAAAAGCTTTCCAGAAAATTTTTAATCTGGCTCAGGATGGCATTGTGGGCCGGGCAACATGGAATAAGCTGTCATACATCTATGCCGCTGTCAAAGGCCTTGCCGAGCTGGAAGGCGAGGGGGAATATCCTGCCGGTGTCGTGCCCTATCCCGGTTATCTGATCCGCCGTGGTCAGCGCGGCGAAAATGTGCGGATACTTCAGCAATACCTGCGTGATATTGCGCAGGATTATTCTACAATCCCTTCCGTCGCGGTGGACGGAATTTTCGGTTCCGCAACTGAAAATGCCGTCAATGCCTTCCAGCGATATTTTGGTCTGGACGTAGACGGCATTGTAGGGCGAAACACGTGGAATCGGCTTATCGAAGTCTGGCAAAATCTCTAGCGGCCATTCGGCCGTTCCTGCGCTCCG
>QAKS01000041.1 GCA_003343685.1 Clostridiales bacterium
GTCGGCTGGAAATCCGTGAGTTTTCCCTCCTTAATCTGAAAATACAGTTCCAATACAGCAAGAATATTCAGCAATTGCCGTTTATACTCATGGATCCGTTTGATCTGCACGTCAAAAACGGTATCTGTGTCTATCGCAATCCCATGCCTCTGCTCCAGAAACTGCGCCAGCGCGCGGCGGCGGTCATCCTTAATCTCTCGGAACTCCTTTAACACCTCCGCGTCTTCCCCATAGGGGAGCAGCTTTTCCAGCCGGGATAAATCCGTCTTCCATCCGTCATCCCCCAGCAGTCTCGTAAGCAGCTCCGACAGCCCCGGGTTGCAGAGCGCCAGCCATCTTCTCTGCGTAACGCCGTTTGTCACGTTTTGGAAACGCTCCGGGTATACCTCATCCCATTCCCTTAAAACCCTCTCTTTGAGGATATTCGTATGAATCCGTGCCACGCCGTTGGTATATCTTCCGGCAAAAATGGCAAGATGCGCCATATTTGCAGTATCGTCCTCTATAATCGCCAGCTTTTTCGTCTTTTTCCCGTCTATCCCCTTTGCAGCCAGTTCCTTCGCAAGCGCTTCGTCAATCTGTTCAATCATCTCATACAGACCGGGTACCGCCTCCTCCAGCAGCTCTTTTTTCCATTTTTCCAGTGCCTCCGCCATAATTGTATGGTTTGTATAGGAGAATACCTGTCGCGCAATGCCGAACGCCTCGTCAAACGACAGCCCTTTTTCCGTCAGCAGACGCACCAGCTCCGGTATGGCAAGCACCGGATGCGTATCGTTCAGCTGCACTGCAGTGCAGCTGCCCAGCTTCCGGATATCGCCGCCCTCCCTTTCCGTCTTTCGCAAAATATCCTGTATGGACGCGCTGGAAAAGAAATATTCCTGTTTGATCCGCAATATCTTTCCCTCATCCGTGTCGTCGTTGGGATACAGCACTCTCGAAATATTTTCGGCTGCGTTTTTGTCGTGCAGTGCTTTGTCATAGTCCTGCTCGTTAAACAGCGCAAAGTCAAAAGGCTCCGTCGGCTCCGCCTGCCACAGCCGCAGCGTCCCCGTATAGGCCGTTTTGTATCCGAGAATCGGCATATCGTAAGGCACCGCCAGGACGTCCTGATCTTTGAAATGCACAGTCACCGCGTCCTGCTCGCGCCGTATAGACCAGGGATCGCCGTGCCGCGTCCAGTCGTCCGGCTCCTCCTTTTGCTCGCAGTTCTCTATGGTCTGGCGAAACAAGCCGTATCGGTAGCGTATTCCGTAGCCGTCCAAAGGCAGGCGAAGCGTCGCTGCGCTGTCCAGATAACAGGCAGCCAGTCTCCCCAGCCCGCCGTTCCCGAGGGCAGCGTCGCCGATTTTCTCCAGATCGCCGAGAGCAGCGCCCCTCTTCCCGAGCAGCCCGTCCACCTCATCAGTCAGCCCCAGACAAAGCAAGTTGTTGTAAATCGCACGTCCCATGAGAAATTCCGCCGAGAAGTAATAGGCTCGCCTTTTGCCCGCCTTTTTATCGCCGCTCCTCCGCCAGTCGTCGGCAATCTCGTTTACCACGGCTCTTGCCAGCCCGTCGTGAAGCTCTGCTGCGCTTGCTTTCCCGATTTCCGCTCCGTTCCTCATAAACAGCTCTGTTTTTTTCAATATCTCAGCCGCTCTGTTTGTCATATCCCTCTCCTTTGCTTCGGACTGCGCCCGTAAAGCTCCATTTCCGCCTTGAGCATTTCCGCCAAGGCGTCTGTAAAAACTCCCCTCCGCGCGCGCCATTTCCAGTTTCTCCCCGTCGTAGACGGTGTATTCATTCTGGCCTCGCTGCCAAGGCCCAGAATATCCTGCATCTGCACGATGGCAGCGTCCGCCACGCTCGCCCAGACCGCCCGCATCATGCCCCAGTTCGCACGCTCGCCGCTGTGCAGGCGCAAATACCGCTTTGCCAGCGCCGCGTCCTCCGGCCTCGCTCCCGCAAGCCAGCCCAGCGCTGTGTCATTGTCGTGCGTGCCCGTGTATACGGCGCAGTTTCTCTCATAATTATGCGGCAGGTAGGCGCTGTCGTCCCTGCTGTCAAAGGCAAATTCCAATATTTTCATGCCCGGATAGCCGGTCGCCCTCATAAATGTCTTGACGTCCTCCGTAATAAACCCCAAATCCTCTGCAATGATTCTCTGCGGTCCCAGCTCCTTCTCTATGGCACGGAACAGTCCGATACCCGGCCCCTTTTCCCAATGGCCCTCCCGCGCGTCCGCCGCGTCCGCAGGAATCGCATAGTACGATTCAAACCCGCGCATATGGTCAATCCGCACAATGTCAAACAGCCCCGCCGCAGCGCGCATACGGCTGATCCACCATTCGTATCCGTTCTTCCGCATGGCGTCCCAGTTATAAACGGGATTGCCCCATAGCTGTCCCGCGTCGGAAAAGCCGTCCGGCGGTACTCCCGCCGCCCATGCAGGCCGTCCGCCGCTGTCCAGCAGAAACAACTCCGGATTTGCCCATACGTCGGCGCTGTCCTGTGCCACATAGATCGGCATATCGCCGATAATCTGAATGCCGCGCTTTTCCGTATGGCGGCGAAGCGCCTCCCACTGCCGGAAAAACAGAAACTGCACCGCCTTCTGCCTGTCAATCAGGCGACTGTGCTCCTTCTCAAACCGACCTGTCTCTATCTCATCGCGCCTGCGCAGCCCGCTCTCCCAATCCGTCCACGGTGCGCCGCCGTGAGCCTCCTTAGCCGCCATAAACAGCGCATAGTTGTCCAGCCAAGAGGCGTTTTTTCTGCAAAACGCACGAAATCCTTCCGGCGACAGCTTGAAGAGTCTGTCCGCCGCTGCCGCCAGCACTTTTCCGCGTTCTGCGTAGATCTTTCCGTAGTCGGCTGCCTCCTCGTCGTTTCCCCAATCATTATACATGTATTCTGCACTGTGGAGCAACCCCTCATCCCGCAATATATCCAGATCGATCAGATAGGGATTGCCCGCAAAGGTGGAAAAGGACTGATACGGAGAATCCGCAAACCCCGTGGGACCTATCGGTAAAATCTGCCAATACGTCTGAGCCGCCCTCCGGAGAAAATCCGCAAATCTGTACGCCTCTCTTCCCAGTGTGCCGATGCCGTAAGGTGACGGCAGCGACGTAATGTGCATCAAAATGCCGCCTCCGCGCTCCATTTTTTAATCTATCCTCCGTTTGGTATCCGGGTCAAAAAGATGTATTTTGTCAGGGTTGAGCGCCAGCTCCGTTTCCTCTCCGCCGCCCCTATCCAGATCGGACGGCACCCGTGCTACCAGCCTTTTTCCGTCCATACGCGCATATAAATAGGCTTCCGCTCCCATCATTTCGGCCATCTCCACCCGGACTTTTATTCTGGAATATCCGGGCTTTGCCTGTCCTTTGGCGGCAATATCCTCCGGCCTGATCCCCAGAATTACATTTTTTCCGACATAGGACGCTGCGGCTCCACCCCTTACAGGCATCCTGCATCCTCCGAATACCGCCTCCACGGCGCCTTGCTTCCGTACCAGCTCTGCATCAAAAAAATTCATGGCAGGTGATCCGATAAAACCTGCGACAAAGACGTTTGCCGGTCTCGCATACAGGTTCTGCGGCGTATCCACCTGTTGAATTTCTCCTGACTTCAGCACGACAATCCTGTCCGCCATCGTCATTGCCTCTGTCTGATCATGGGTAACATATACAAATGTGGTTTCCAGTCTCTCGTGGAGAGCGGCGATCCTGCTGCGCATCTCTGTCCGGAGCTTGGCGTCCAGATTGGAGAGCGGCTCATCCAGCAGAAACACCGCAGGGTCACGCACCATTGCACGCCCAAGAGCCACCCTCTGCCGCTGTCCGCCGGAAAGCGCCCTCGGTTTTCTCTCCAGATACGGTTCCAGCTCCAAAATTTCAGCAGCCTCCCGCACCTTTTTATCGACCTCCGTTTCCGGCGTTTTCCGAAGCTTCAGCGCGAATGCCATATTTTTATATACGGTCATATGCGGGTACAGCGCATAGCTTTGAAATACCATTGCGATGTCCCTGTCCTTCGGCTCCGTGTCGTTGACGATCTTATCACCGATTTTCAGCTCTCCCGACGTAACGTCCTCCAGTCCGGCGATCATCCGCAGAATGGTCGATTTTCCACAGCCGGACGGTCCTACTAAGATCAGAAACTCTTGATCTTTGACCTCAAGGTTCAGCCCCGGGATCACAGTCACTCCGTTGTCGTATGTTTTTACAATATTCTTCAGTGTTATGCCTGCCAAATCCGGCCTCCTTATTTTTGCGTCTCAGCCTTTAACTGCGCCCGCCGCGACGCCCTTGATAATGTATTTCTGACAGAAAATATAAAATATGATGATCGGAATAATCGCCAGCGTCAGCATCGCCATCATCGCACCCCAGTCTATAGAGCCATATCCCCCTTTCAGATATTGGATAGCAAGGGGAATCGTCTTATACTTCGTCTGATCCAGCACCAGCAGCGGCAGGAGATAGTCGTTCCATATCCACATCGTCTCCAGAATTCCCACCGATACCAGCGTCGGCCCAAGCATGGGAAGCACTACCGAAAAATAGGTCCGCAGCGGGCTGCACCCGTCAATCATCGCCGCCTCCTCCACCTCAATGGGAATGGTTTTCATAAAGCCGGTAAACATGAAGATGGCAAGCCCCGCTCCAAACCCCAGATAAACCAGCACAATACCGAGAGGATTTCCCAGCCCCAGCGTGTCGCTTGTCTTTGCCAGTGTAAACATGACCATCTGAAACGGCACGACCATAGAAAATACACACAGCATATAAATCGCCTTCGTCGTCCTGTTCCTCACGCGGCTTATGTACCACGCACACATGGAGGTACACAGCAAAATGACCGCCACCGACGCCACCGTAATAAACAGGCTGTAGCCAAAGGCGCTCCAGAAATCTATTTTTCCGATTCCGTTTTTATAGTTCTCCAGTCCAACAAACGTATCCGCGTTGGGCAGTTCAAACGGAAACCTGTTGATGTACGCCTTTTTCTTGAAGGAATTCATCACCACGATTACAATCGGCGCAACATACAAAAGCGATATTGCCGTAAACAGCGCTGTCAAAAAAGGTTTTTTTGTCTTTCTTCCATTCATTGCTGAATCTCCCTGTCCCTTGTCGCCCTGATCTGGAAAAACGCCAGCAGAGCAACCAGAATAAAAAACACCACTGCCTTGGCCTGCCCGACGCCCTCCCAGCCGACACGGCTGTAAAAGGTATTGAAAATATTGAGAGACAGCATCTCTGTCAGCCGCGACGGCTCGCCTGCCGTCAGCGCCAGATTCTGGTCAAACAGCTTAAACGAGTTGGTCAGCGTCAAAAAAGTGCAGATCGTGATGGACGGCATAGACATGGGGATTGTGACGCGAAACAACAGCTGGCGCCGGTTTGCTCCGTCAATTCTCGCAGCCTCATAAAGATCCCCGGGAATGCTCTGCAGCCCCGCAATGTAAATGATCATCATGTACCCCACCTGCTGCCACATCATCAGTATCACCAGCCCCCAAAAGCCGTATGTCGCGCTGAACGTCAGTGTCTGCCCCACCGACGCAAGAATACCATTGAAAATCAGCTGCCAGATATACCCGAGGATAATGCCCCCAATCAAATTCGGCATAAAAAATACTGTTCTGAATGTATTTGTCCCGCGGAATCCTTTCGTCAGCAGCAGCGCGACAGCAAATGCCAGCACGTTGATCAGCACCACCGTCACCAATGCAAACGCCGCGGTAAACCAGAGGGAATGAACAAATGTACCGTCGCTCCAGATGCGCGCATAGTTGTCCAGCCCTACAAACTGAGCGTCCGAAACCGTGTTGAACCTGCAGAATGACAGCACAAGTCCCAAGATAAACGGCACGACGAAACCGATCAGAAATGCCAGCATTGTCGGCAGCACGAAAATGGGAAAGTATTTTTTAATCGCCTTTTGCATCTATATCATCCTCTCCGTCGCCCTGTTTCATCAGGCAGCCGCCTTACTGGCCGCCTGATACTCCTTTGCCCATCCTTCTACAAACGCTTTTTTCACGGCTTCCCAATCGCCTGTTCCCTGGGCGTATTCCAACAGGGCCGAGCCGACTCCGTTTTTCCATTCCTCAGACGGCATTGTGGTAAAATACCAGCCAACGGCCGTCTTGCCCTCCTCCAGATATTGATTTGCCGCCTTCACCAGAGGGTTATCGGGCAGATATTCGTCTGTAAAACCCGCAAACGGACATACAAACCCCATCTCCTCCGCAAGAGCCGTTTTCCCCTCGTCGCTGGTGACGCACCATTTCATAAATGCCAGCGTAGCGTCGATGTCCTCCTGTTTTGCCTTTGCGTTGACGCACCAATAGTTTTCCGATCCCGTGCAAAGCCCCTGCTGCTCTTCTCCTTCCACACCAATGTAAATCGGCATCATGCCTATGTCCTCGTCCTCTACGTCATATCCCTTAATCTGGTCATATGCCCACGTCCCGTTCTGATAGAAGCAGGCCTCTCCCAACGCAAATTCTGCCGCCGCGTCGTCCCCCGTCTTTCCGGAGAGCAGCGAAGGCTCGCAGGTAGCGTTATGAATGTACAGGTCCCATATCTGTTTGTAGTTATCCAGATAGGTTCCCTTGATCGCCTCGGTCGACGTAATGCCTTCGTCTTTATATTCATAGTAGACAGGCAGATTCGCCAGATGGGTCTTAAACCTCCATCCCGAGGAAGAATCCATGCCTGCGGACGTGAACGCTCCCTTAATTCCCAGCTCGTCCTTTCTCTTCTGCATATCCTCCGCCACCGCCTTCAGCGCGGCAAAATTGTTCAACTCTTTGGGGTTGCTGATTACGGCGCCGTCCAGCCCGCAGTATACCTCCAAAATTTCCTTATTATAGATCAGACCATATGTCTCTATGACATAGGCAATTCCGGCAACGGCGCCGTTCTCCTTCTTGAGGGCAAACTCGTCGCTTTTGAGCTCCTTGTAGACGTCGCTGCCCGACAGGTCATAGCAGTAGTCCTTCCACTGGGAAAGTCCCACAGGCCCGTTTACCTGGAACAGCGTGGGCGCGTCTTTTTTTGCCATTTCAGACTTGAGCTGCGTCGCATAGTTGTCCGACGCCGCCGTCTCCACCGTCACCGGAACCCCTGTCTCTTCCGTGTATTTTGCTGCCAGCGCTTTCCACTGCTCCGCCTGCTCCGGCTTAAAATTCAAATAGTATACCCTGCCCGCCTTCGCGGCGGAGGTTCCCGTCGCCTCGTATTTCTCCTCAGGCGGCGCACAGCCAAAGAGCACACCCGTTGTCAGAATCCCTGCCGCCACGGCGGCCCATAACCTCTTTATCATAACTGATCCTCCATTTCGTCGATGATTGTCCGTATTTTCTATTCTGTCCGTTTTGCTGTAGCGCATACAATATTTTTACTGTATACTTTAAAGGACATTTGGAATCCTCATATAGTAGACGGAGGTGAATACATTTTGCAAAAAACGATTGGAATCGACTTGGGCGGAACAAATATGTCCGTCGGCATTGTAGACGAAAACATGGAAATCATCGGCAGGGCTTCCCGTCCCACCCATGCGGAGCGTCCGTTTTCCGCTGTCGTAGACGATATGTATTCCTGTGCAGAGGAGGCTGCCGCTTCCTGCGGACTGTCACAAGACAGCTTCTCCTGCATCGGCGTAGGCAGCCCCGGCAATCTGGATCCCCGGACCGGCGTCCTTCTCAATGCCAGCAATCTGGGATGGCATAACGTCCGTCTTGTCGAGGCGCTCTCAAAGCGGTTCCAAAAGCCTGTATACGTGGCGAACGACGCAGACTGCGCCGCTCTGGGCGAAGCGCTTGCGGGCGTTGCCCGCGGCTACGAAAGCGCCCTCATGGTCACTTTGGGTACGGGCGTCGGCGGCGGCTTTATTGACCATGGGAAAATTTTCCGCGGCGGGGACGGGCG
>QAKS01000113.1 GCA_003343685.1 Clostridiales bacterium
AACCAGATTGACCGACGCTTCTGCTGACCTCTCAACGTCCTCCAGACAGGAGCCCATTGCCCACGATGAGACGACCTCATAGCCCGCGTTCTCCATAAATATTCTGATGGATTCCGCGCTGCCGTTTACGGAAAAGTCCAGCGGCGTCAGCCCCAGAATATTCGCCGTCCGCTGCTTCCTCCCCGCGCTGTCCTGCACCATCCGCTCTGCAAAAGCCTCAAACGCTCTTGAAACTCCCATTAAATACGAATGCATTCCGTTTGTGGAAAAACCAAAAGCGGGAATTCCTGTCCGAGCCTCGATTTCCGCCGCCACCGCGTCAAAATCCATCCCTGTCACCATTGGAATCGGCGAACCTGCCACAGCAATGAACCTCGGTGCAAGCTCCTCTGCTGCTGACACAATGTCGCCTATCAGCTTGTCATCGTCCCCCATAATAGCCTCTATCTCCGATAGTCCGGAGATATACACCATACTGTCCATATCGAACCAACGCGGCTCGTCGTGAGTATTATAAGTGGAATTACAGCCGGACGCGTCGTGCATCACGGTCATCCCCCCCAGTTCAAACAACGCGGAACAGACACCGGAAACGTCTGCCGCATAGGTAGAAATAAATCCTGCAGTCTGTTTCATATCATACACCCGCATCCCAATCCTTTAATCTGGATCAGACCTCTCATATCCTTTTTCTCCGAAAACGCCTCAGCAATCAGCCGCGCCATTCTCCCGATTCCGTCAAAGCCGTACATTCCTCCGCCCTCGACCACATTTACAAAATACGGAGTGCCGGTGAAGTAGGCCGCCTTCTGACCGATGGCGAGGGTTTTTTCACCGCGTACCCTCTTCGTCACCCGCATTTCTGCGTGAACAGTGGCGTTCAGTTCCAAGTCGGGATACGCGCGCTTCAGCTTCTCAAAATCATCCTTTTCCTCCGCCGTTATGGAATCCACATAAAGCCTCGTCACATTAAACCCATGCTCCAACAGAAGCCGAGCCAGCCCGAGCGGTCTGGGCGTCACCGTGTAATCAATCTCCACAGGCGTCTCGCCCACCACCTCCAGCGCCTTCTTCAATGCCGCATCGGCGTTCTCTTTCTCACGGGTATAGTCGCGTTTTTCCACTCCGAGCCGTTCTGACAGAGCCCACAGATTTCTTTCAATCTCGTCATAGCCATAGGACAGCGGCAAATACATATGCTCCTGTCCCAGTCTCTTTTTCAGTTCCTCCCCGCCTGCCATTGCGGCAGGGGCGTAAGAGATATTTACCGAACTTCCTGCCATTTTTTTATACTCCGCATACGTTCTGCACAGCGTGATATCCCGCAGTGTCCAGCCACTTTCACGGATCAGTCGCACCAACTCGCTCGTCTCGTCTGTCGCAAAATCGTTGCCGATGATATTGACGCTCTTTTCCTCCCTCGCCACCGGAGTGAGCAGGCTGTAAAGCTGCTTTCTCATGATCTGATCCGGCGTCAATCCGCTTTTTCTCATGGTGGGTGTCATGTAGCAGTCTGTAAACTCCACATTCGGAAATCTCTCCCCCAGCGTTCTGTATGCCAGTCCCAAATCGGTTCCCATAAAATGATGGATACAGCTTGTATATACCAGAACTGCCGGAGGCGCTTGCGGAAGCCTTTGCAGAATGTCCGTTACCCCATCTATCAGCAGCTCCTCCATATTGCCTTCTATAACATTGTTCTCCCTGATTTCCACAGTAGAAAACCGCTCCGATGCGCCCATCTCCGCCGCCGTCAGGACAACGCCCCGAAGGCATCCCGCCGCACAGACAAATATTTCATGGGCTTCGGGAATCAGCATTCCGGTATGTACGATGTTCCACGTGCCCCGGGCAGGAGCCGCATACTCCAAGCCTGATGCAAAAGGCGCGGGAAAGGACGCATGGGCAATGTCTATCCGCGCACCCGACAGCTCATCTTTTCCTACGACCTTCTTCAGCATTCGTTCTCCTTTCCGCATGCCGCCAGAACCGCATCAGCCAGACTCCTGTACTGATTCGCCATCTCGCTTTTCGGAAACGCCTCGATCACCGTCTTGCCCAGCTCCTCCGCCTCCTGAACGGTTTCGCTGAAGCTGAGCGTCCCGACAACTTTAGAGCCGATATCCTGCGCCAACTCATTGACTTTTTCCTCTTCGTTTTTGACGTTGCGTCGATTTAAAATCAGTCCGCCCAGCGTCGCATAACCACGGTTTTTAAAGTTTTCCACCGCCATCGCAATGTTCGCCGCCGCATGAATGGACATATTCTCTCCGGAGGTCACCACAAAAACTTTGTCCGCGTAGCCGCCCCGCATGGGCATGGAAAATCCTCCGCATACCACGTCACCGAGAACGTCATAAAAAACCACGTCCGGCTCGAACTTTTCGTATGCGCCTTTCTCCTTGAGCTTTTCCAAAGCGGCAATGATTCCACGACCCGCGCACCCCATCCCGGGCGTTGGGCCGCCCGCCTCTACACAGATCACGCCCCCAAACCCGATTTTCGTCATGTCCTCCAGCGTAAAATCATCCTTCCGCTCCCTCACCAGATCAATGACGGTGTCCATCTGTCCGCCTCCGTGAAGGCTCGTCGTCGAATCCGCCTTGGGATCGCAGCCGATCTGCATCACTCTCAGGCCTTTTTCCGCCAGAGCCGCGGAGAGGTTCGATACTGTCGTAGATTTTCCTATTCCGCCTTTACCGTAAACCGCTATTCTTATCATTTCATTGCTCCCCCCTGTAGTCGCCTCTCGTTACAACAATCTCATAGCCAATTTCGCTCATTTGCTTTTTCAGCTTTTCCATACCTGACGCCGCGTCGTCCTCCGTACCTGCCTTGTTGTCATACAGCATATATTTCTTCCGCACCGACAGGGGCGATAAATTTGGCATGATTACGTTTGCGCCCGCCAAAACCCCCTTCTGTCTGCCGTCTCCCTTCATCGTTCCGAGGGCTGTCGTCGCGGGAAGCAGCACATCCGGCAGCATAATTCGCGCCAAGCTCAGCAGAAACAGCGTCATCTTCACGCTTCCCGCCGGAAAATCCCTAAACGGCGTATCTTTATGGGGAATAAACGGGCCCATGCCGATCATATGCGGCTTAAATTCTCCCATAAACACCATGTCTCTCGCCAAATCCGCCGTTGTCTGATAAGGCGCCCCCACCATACAGCCGCACCCTGTCTGAAACCCGATTTCCTTCAGGTCGCGCAGACACCGCATCCTGTTTTGCCATGACATCTGATCCGGGTGCAGCTTTTTATAGTGTTCCTCAGTCGCCGTTTCATGGCGCAGCAGAAACCGCGTTGCTCCTGCCGCATACAGCTTTTCATAGGACTCTCTCGACCTTTCTCCCACCGACAGGGTAATTGCGCAGTCCGGATATTCTTCATGGATTGCGGAGACGAGATCCGTCAGCCGTTCATCGGTCATAGCGCCGTCCTCACCGCCCTGCAATACGAATGTTCGAAAACCGAGCGCATATCCTTCCCTGCAGCAGGCGAGGATATCCTCTTTCGTCAGCCGATACCGCTCTAGATTGGTATTGGACCTTCGTATTCCGCAGTACAGACAGTCGTTTTTGCATATATTGGTAAACTCAATAATCCCGCGGAAAAAGATTTTATTCCCGAACTTTTGAAGTGCGATGGTTCGCGCCAGCTCCGACGCATATGCCATGTCCCGATCTGTAAAATTATGGAGAAGTTCTGTCCACTCCCTCTCCGTAATTTTTTTTTCCCTGTTTAATTTGTCTATCGTCTCTCTTGCCGTCATATTTCACCTCCGCCTTTTGCCGCCTCAGGACTGTATGTAATTTTCACCTTAACGCCGGGAATCGTTCCCAGCCTTTGGGCAGCCGCCTTGATCACCGTTTCCTCCGCATCGAGCATCACGCTGATTATGGACACACCCTCCTTTTCATAGGGCATTCCCATACGGCCGATGATATACTCTCTGTAATCGTGCAGCGCCGCATTGATTCTATCGGCTACATCCCTGTTTTCCGCAATCACCGCCATAACGCCGGGCATCCTTCTGCCCGTTTTGTTCTGCGCCATTGTGCCCGATACGCCGGACACCTCTACGGGAACTACGTTGCTCAGAGTATTCCCCGGCGTCTCCACCTCACTGATTACGGCGCGCACGCCAAAAGCTTTCTCAATATTGGCCTCCGTCACCACTTCTCTCACATCGCCGAACAGGTTATTCCCCTCTCTGTCCAGCAGCAACGCCTTATGCGCCCGCTGAAGTGCATGTGCCGGATAGTGGGTATTAAACACACAGCACATTCCCTCCGCCGCCAGCTCAGACATAACCTGCAAAACCAGCAACTGATTTCTGAAATCCAGATTAGACTCCGGCTCGTCCAGAACGAGGATTTTCGGTTCCGCCGCAATAGCCCGGGCCATCAGTACCATTTGAAGCTCCCCTCCTGACAGACGGTTGCACTGTTTTTTTGCCAACCGGTCTATATGAAGCCGTTCCAGCGTCTCCTGCACTTTTTGTACATCCTTATCCCCCGGTCGGGCAAACATACCAAACCTGCTGCTTCTTCCCAACAGAATCATTTCCTCTGCCGTATAGGCCGCAGTTCCTCCCTTTGCCTGAGGAACATAGGCCATCCGCCTCCAGAGGCGGCGCTCGTTCATCGCGTTGATATTCTCATTGTCGATGGCGCTCTCTCCCCTGCTCCAGCGCAGAAAGCCCATAAGACACCGTAGAAACGTCGTCTTGCCCGCGCCGTTTGGTCCCAGTACCGCAACAATTTCGCCGTCCCTTGCGTCTATATTGATATTGTTCAACAGCATGCTTCCTTTTTTATAGGCAAAGCACCCGTTTTCTACACTGAGCTTCATAAGCGCCACCCCTCTGTGCGCCGCATCAGCAGGATGAAGAAGGGCGCTCCGATCACCGCCGTCAAAACCGATATAGGAATTTCCGCAGCCGATACACTTCTCGCCAGAGTGTCTACCGCAATCATAAAGACAGCTCCGATACTGACCGACACCGGAACGAGCGACATATGGTTGTTGCCAAACCACATTCTGCAAATATGCGGAATCAACAGTCCTACCCATCCCACCTGCCCGCACATGGAGACACAGGAAGCCGTAATCGCCGTAGCACATGCAATCGTAATACCACGCAGCAGTCTGACATTCGTCCCTGTCGCGCGAGCTTCATCCTCGGGCAGCGGCAAAATATTGAGTCTCCACCGGAGCAGGAGCAGAACGGCAATGCCCACGATGATCAGCGGCGCACCAAGTAGCAGCGAATCAAAGCCGGCGGAGCTAAGGCTTCCCATCAGCCAATAGGTGATGGAGGGCAGCTGGGACTCCGTATCTGCCACAAATTTTACTAAGGAAACCAGCGCCGTAAATAAGGAGCTGATCATAATTCCTGCCAGCACGATCGTATTCATACCTCGCCCCTTGCCCGACCCTGCCAGCCACGTGAGCAATACGGCAGTTCCGCCGAAAACGAGGGCAACCGCCTGTATGCCCACGAGCCCCATTCCCAGCAGCAGGGCAAGCGCCGCACCGAAAGACGCCCCGCTTGCGACGCCGAGTGTGTCCGGTGTGGCAAGCGGATTGGCAAACAGGCTCTGAAAGACACATCCCGCAGCAGAAAGCCCCGCCCCTACCAGAGCCGCGAGCAGAATGCGCGGCAGACGCATCGTCCAGACGACGATATCCGTCTGTTCTCCGGCGGCGCCTCCTGTCGCAAGAGATTGGAGCACGTCACCGGGAGCAATGCCGATCCGCCCGACAGCCAGCGCGATAAATACCGCCAAAAGCGGCGCGGCGACCAAAGCCGCAGCGACAGGCCATGGCAGCCTGCCCTTCATATCCCGCGCCCTCATTTTGAAATCACGTTGGAATAGACCGTTTTGCTGCTCACGCCGTCCAGCCTGCCAATCTTGCCGGAGAGGGCGCTGATGACATCCTGCGGCGCATCAACTGTCACACAAATGATATTGACCTTTTTCTCGCGGTAGGGAATGCCCATTCTCCCGATAATGTAATTTCCATATTCGTGCAGCAGCAAATTGAGTTTCTCCACCGAATCCTCGTTCTGCACAATCACCGCAACAACCGCAACTCTTGTCTCCATAATTCCTCCTTCAATAAAAAAGCCGCATCCGTCGAAGATGCAGCCATAAATATTGATCAAATATTTTTGCCCTGTATCTTCTATCTCAAAAGCATTTCGATATCAGATTTCTTTCATCATATTATGACGCCATGCTTTTGTCAAGCGCCCCATTTCTCCCATGCTATACTTAAATATACCCGCCGCATCGCGTCATAAATCAGCTTTTTCAAAAAATAATCCGACCAATATCTGTGATCATCGGTGAGCTTGTCTCTATACTAAAAAAGCAGCCACAAACATGCAG
>QAKS01000044.1 GCA_003343685.1 Clostridiales bacterium
CCTCTATGAGCTGGTGAGCGCCATTCTTTACAGGCTATGGGAGTTTTATGACTCGCTGGATGCGGTGGAGGATATGGCTTTTGTGAACGAAAACAGTGGAGAATATATTGACAAGCGGGCGGAAGAGTTTGGATTGGAACGCAAAAAGGGAACGAAGGCGAGGGTGAAACTGACATTTACAGGCACGGAGGGCGCGGCCATTCCCATAGGTACTTTAATAGAGGATGGCATGGGAAACGGGTTTGAAACACTGGAGGAGGCGGTGATTGGCAGCGGCGGAAGCGTAGGAATCAACGCGGAGTGCACCAAGGAAGGAGCGAGCGGGAACGTCGGCGCCGGTACGATAACCTATTTTTCCAGCGATATACAAGGGGTAGACACAGTTACAAACGGCGAAGCGGCAAAGGACGGAACAGACGGCGAGACTGACGAGGCTCTGATGGCGCGGCTGAATGCGTTCAGACAGCGCCCGGCTACAAGCGGCAATGCCTATTCCTATGAACAATGGGCGCTGGAGGTAGACGGTGTGGGAGCGGCGGTAGTTTATCCGCTGGAGAACGGCCCGGGAACGGTGGGGCTGGTAATTGCTTCGTCGGACAAAACCCCGGTATCTTCGGAAAAAACAGCGGAGGTGAAAACGCATATCGACAAGCAAAAGCCTATCGGCGTGACAAACGTATCGGTCAGGAGCGTAGTTGAGTTTGCCGTCAATGTGAGCGCGGAGGTGGACGTTATTGCTGCGGCGGATATGGAGGCGGTGAAGGCTGAGTTTGAGGCGGCGCTGGAAGAATATTTTTCAAAGATTGCGCTGAAAGAGACTGAAATTAAAGTCAGCGCAATAGGAGCAATTCTGATGAACGTAAGCAATGTGACCGATTATCAGGCACTTACTATCAACGGAGTATCCGGCAATGTCGGCATTATTGCGGACGGCGTACCCGTAATGGGGGAGGTAAACCTCGTATGAGTTCAATTGAATTATTGCCGGAGATCATGCAGGAAAGCAGCTATGTGCAGGACGTATACAGGGGTCTTGCTATCGTGGAAGCAGAGATGGAAAATGTATATGAAGCCCTGATGAACAGTCTTTTTGTGGATACGGCGGACAGCCATGGACTGGAACTGTGGGAAAAGCAGCTGGGCATCGAAACGGTACAAGGAGCGGCTGACGCAGAAAGGCGCGCGGTAATCAAAGCCAAGCTCAGGGGACAGGGAACGTGTACGGCCGTCATGGTCAAAGCAATGGCGGAGAGCTTTGCCGGGTGTCAGGTAGAAATAACTGAAAAGCCTGAGGAGGGAGCATTCGACGTGAAGTTCACGGGAACAGTGGGTGTTCCGCCGAATATGAAGGATTTTATGGAGGCTATTGAGGCAGTAAAACCGGCGCATCTGGCATACGAGCTGGTATATATCTACTATTTGAATTCTAAACTGACGACTTTTACACACGAAGATCTTACAGGCTGCACGCATGAGGAAATCCGATCGGGAGAGGCAGCGAACAGTTAAAAACGGCGATTGTAATAAATAGTAAATGACAACATAAAGATAGGAAACGACAGGAGGCAGAGAACATGCTGAATTGGAAGCTGAGGGTAAAAAACCGAACAACTCTGATAACATTATTGACTGCGCTAGTGGCGCTGGTTTATCAGATATTGGGGGCACTCGGCATTGTGCCCGCGGTAACGCAGGATACTGTCATAGGCATACTCGGAATGATTGTAAATGTGCTGTGTATATTGGGGATCGTTGTGGATCCCACAACAACGGGAATAGCCGACAGTGAACAGGCTCTCGCCTATGACGAGCCGAAAGAGTAAAATTTTTAACCGAACTTGAGAATGCGATGAAAAAGGGGCTGCGGCCCCTCTTTTTTCCGTTCAAAAAGGTTTAAGTTGTTGGCGTTATCCGTTTGCGTTTGCCTGTGACGCTGTCAATGGATATTTTCCAAACGGCGGTGCGGGAAAGGCTGCGTTCAATGGCACTGTCAAAGGCCGCCATATTTCCCGGTGTATGACGCTGACAAATGAGACGGAGCGCGTGAATTTTTTCCTCGTCATTTTCCACAGGCTTTGCGCAGCCCGTCACGACGGCAGATTCAAACTCCGTCGAAAATTCGTCCTGAAGTCTGTTTGTATATCCGACACAGGATACGCAAACGCGCGGATTCCGCGAAAGGATATCCGTCTTGCGGCCGGACATGGCACAGTGAAAATAGATTGAACTGCCGTCACGGGCGATGCTCACGGGAATACAGTAGGGTTCATTACCGTCGTTCATGGCAATTGTGGCCCATTCGCATTGATCTACGATGGAAAGAGCATCGTCCCTGCCGATTTCTCTGTCTTTTCTCCGCATGAATAAACCTCCCTCATAATCTGACAAAAATTATACACCACCCGGAACGGCAATGCAAACGGCGGCGTTGAAAGAGGCGGGCGCAGGGTGGTATAATGAGAAAAACGGGGGTGGAAGATATGCAATACCGGATACTGATTGTAGAGGATGACGAGGCGATCGTAGGTTTGATAGAAAGAGGGCTTCTGCGTTGGGGCTTTGCTGCCGCACGGGTCAGAAACTTTCAGAATGTGATGGAGGAATTTGCGGAATTTGAGCCTCATCTGGTGCTGATGGATATTTCTCTTCCGTTTTACGGCGGGTTTTACTGGTGCGACAGAATACGCAGAGCAAGCCGTGTTCCCATCGTGTTTCTCTCTTGCCAGTCCGACAACATGAGCGTCGTCATGGCGATGAATATGGGCGGCGACGATTTTATTGCGAAGCCGGTAGACATGGATGTGCTGATTGCCAAGATCAACGCCATGCTCCGTCGGTCATATGACTACAAGGGAGATGCCTCTATCGCAGTGTTCTGCGGGGCTTATTTGGATCTGTCAGCATCGGTTGTGGAGAAGGACGGAAGGAGAGCGGAGCTGACCCGAAACGAAATCAAAATACTTTCCATGCTGATAGAGCACAAGAATGCGATTGTAGAGCGCAGCGATATGATGGAAAGGCTATGGGACAGCGATGAATTTGTCGACGAGAATACGCTTTCCGTCAACGTAAACAGGCTGAGGCGAACGCTGGAGGCTATTGGGATAACAGGTGCAATTAAGACACATAAGGGCAGGGGGTACAGCCTGAGTGAAGATTAGTGTATATTTAAGAGACAGGCTTCACGTAATTATTCTCGCGCTGCTCTCGGCGGCGGCTGTGCTTTTGGTGGCACTGCTGGGCCATGAGAGCATGGAGCTGGCCTTCTATGCGGTTGAACTGATCGGTGCGTTCAGCTTGATTTATTTGGCGTACGATTTTTGGAGATACAGAGCGAGGTTAAAACGGCTGAGAGCGGCGGCGGAACGTCCTTCACTGATGCAAAAAGAGCTGCCTGCGCCCAAGACGGGAATCGAGCAGGGTTATCGGACAATTCTGGACGGGCTGTACCGGGAGATAGAGAAGGCGTTGTCTGAAAAAGAGCGGGAGAGCAGAAACGATGAGGAATACTATACGCTGTGGGTTCATCAAATTAAAACGCCCATTGCGGCGCTGCGGTTGATCGCCGGTGAGCTGGAAAATCGTGAAGCGAAGGCGGATATTCTTACGGAGCTTTTCAGCATAGAGAGATATACGGATTTAGCGCTCCAATACACGCGCATACGGGATATCAGCGGCGACATTGTCATAGAGAGGTTTGATGCGGAAAAAGCGGTGAAAAAATGTGTTAAAAAGTTTGCCCCGCAGTTTATCCGAATGAAAACCTCCCTATCTATCGGTATGCTTCCGGATGATATTCTCTCTGACGAGAAATGGTTTTCCTTTATGCTGGAGCAGATCATCTCCAATGCCGTAAAATATACGAAAGGCGGAGAGGTGTGCATAGAGGGAAAGGAGCGCATTCTCACGGTGAAGGATACGGGAATCGGCATACGTCCAGAGGATCTGCCGCGCATATTTGAGAAGGGCTACACGGGATTTAACGGGAGAATAGACAACAGAGCCAGCGGAATCGGGCTTTATTTGACGGAGAAGGTGGCGAAGGCTCTTGCCGTTAAGATTACAGTGGAGTCGGAGCCGGGCAAAGGGACGAGAATTACGCTGGTTTTCCCCGACGCCGTCGTGACGGACTGAACAGTGACATTTTTGTAAGATATGTGGTAAAATCGTAAGGTTCCGCTATGGCGGCGCAAAGTGCGCCGCTTTATCATATAGTTGGCGAGTATGAAAGACTCGAAAACAAAGATAAAGGAGAACAGGGATGGAACTGCTGAGGACAGAAAACCTGAAAAAAGTGTATAACACCAAACTGGGTGTTACGCAGTGCGTTGCCATTAACGGAGTCGGATTTGAGGTGTCGGAAGGGGAGTTTGTAGCGATTATGGGACCGTCGGGGAGCGGAAAGACGACGCTGCTCAACATGATTGCGTCGCTGGACAAGCCGACCTCCGGAGATATTTATCTGGCGGGAAAAAGCTTTAAGGATATTAAAGACAAAGAGCTGTCGGCGTTTCGAAGAGACAATCTGGGTTTCATCTTCCAAGATTTCAATCTGCTCGATACCTTCTCGATTAAGGACAATATCCTATTGCCGCTGGTACTTGCGCGCACGCCGGTTGCGGAGATGGAGGCGCGGCTTGCGCCCATTGTACAAATGCTTGGGATCAGCCACTTGATAGACAAATTCCCCTATGAGGCGTCCGGCGGAGAACGCCAGAGAGTGGCCGTTGCCCGGGCAATCATCACAAACCCCAAGCTGATTCTGGCGGACGAACCGACAGGCGCTCTCGATTCCAAAGCGTCGGCAAATCTGCTGGGAATTTTGAACAGGATCAATGAAGACGGGCGTACTATTCTAATGGTCACTCACAGCGCTCTCGCAGCCGGATATGCCTCCAGAGTCATGTTTATACAGGACGGGAGGCTGATCAGCCAGATTTATCGCGGGAACGACGACAGGAGGAGTTTCTCCGCCCGGATTATGGCGGGGCTGTCCGCCATAACAGACGGGGGTGAGCAGATTGGCTAAGGGATTTTATCTGAAATTGGCGTTTGCCAATATCAAACGAAGCAAAGCGATTTATCTGCCCTATGCCATTGCTACGGCGATCATCAGCGGCGTTTATTTCCTTGTCAACATGCTCAGGTATTCGCCCGGGATTTCCGGCGTTCCCAGCGGAGAAGCCGCGCAGGCCGTATTTATGTTTACGTCGGTGTTTATTTCGCTCTTTACATTTATCTTTATGATGTATATCAACAACTTCCTCATCAAGCGCCGCAAAAAGGAGTTCGGACTGTATGGCGTTCTGGGGCTGGAAAAAAGGCATGTAGGGCGTGTGCTGCTGTATGAGAACTTTTTCGTCATGGCGGCGGGTGTGCTTGTCGGCGTTGCGCTGGCCTTGATATTCGGCAGGCTTTTATTCATGGTGCTGGCGAATATGATTGAGCTGGCGGGTGAGAACACCTTTATCGTACCGACAGAGGCTTTTTCGTCGGTAGGAATATTGTTTGCGGTTGTATTTTTGGCGACGTCGCTGATGAACCTGCTGAGCGTGCGGCTGGCAAATCCCATTGAACTGCTCAGAAGCGACAAAAGCGGCGAAAAGCGGAAGAGCACAGCCGTAGTGCCGTTAACCGTTATCGGCTCTGTCATTATGGCTGCCGCATACTGGATCGCAGCGGGGACGCAAATGCCCGCCGTGGCGCTGATGACATATTTCCCTGCGGCAATTCTGGTGATTATCGGCACCTACATGCTGTTTACGTCGGGGAGTATTGTATTCCTGCGCGCTCTGCGAAGGAACAAGAAGATATACTATAAGCCGGATAACTTTGTATCCATATCGGGTATGCTGCACAGAATGCGTCAGAACGCCGCTGGTTTGGCGACGATTTGCATTGTGAGCACCATGCTGATTGTCACAGTGGCCATCACGACGTCGCTGTATTTCGGGCAGGAGGAGACTCTGCGGGTGCAGAATCCGTATGACATCAGCGTAGCGGTCGACAGTGAAGAACAGGCCGGGAAGCTGGACGAGCTGGTGGGAGAGGTTGCAAAGAAGAAAGGTATTTATACGCTCAAGGATACGTCCAAAATTGTGCCAGAGGACAACCAGCTGTCCAACTTGGGAATGCGAAAATACAATATGGCGAAGCCGGGGCAGCAGCCGAAGGAACTGAAGCATTCGCTATATATGAACGAGAAGGTGTTTTTTGATCTGAGCGGCGGAGACAGAGACGGGTATATTGCGTTCCGCGATGCGCTCGCAGATGAAATTGCGGATGCAGGGCTGATGATCAAGGATTATGCTGTGGATAGCTATCATCTGGCGGCAAAGCAAGCCTACGGGCTGTTTGGCGGACTGATCTTTATGGGAGTATTTCTGGGCGTCGTCTTTCTCGCGGTGACCGTTCTCATCATTTATTTCAAACAGATTTCAGAGGGCTATGAGGACAGGGAACGATTTGTGATTTTAAAGAAAGTGGGAATGGACGACAGCTTAGTGCGGAGGACGATCAGCGCGCAGGTCAAATGGGTATTTTTCCTGCCGCTGCTTGCGGCGCTGGTGCATACCGTGTTTTCTACGATCATGACGGTGACGATGCTGAAATCGTTTGGCATGATGAATCCTTCTATTACGATCAGCTGCGCGGCGATCACCTTTGCGATATTTGCTGTGGTTTATATCATTGTGTACAGACTGACGGCACGGACCTATTACGGGATTGTCAATAAATGAGAAGCAATG
>QAKS01000024.1 GCA_003343685.1 Clostridiales bacterium
AAAGGAAAAGCCTTTGGTGGAGACAGAGCTGGGAAAAATCGTGTGGATCGGCAGTGCGGTGGAAATGCCGGAAGAATATGCGGCAGCAAGCGTGGTAAAAAATACATTCAAAAAGAAGAATACCGCGCAGGCCGTGATCTACAGGGACGAAAAAAGCGTCCTGCGGGGGACGCTCATATCGCCTTCGGAAAAGTTTTTGGCGGCGCTCAAAAGAGCCGCTTTTGACGAAAAACAGGAATCTAAAGAATAAAGAAAACGGCGATCACGGAAACGACTAGGATAGAGACGGAAATGATTCCCGTGCGCAAAAACCGCTGCTTCTGCAGAGGTTCAAAATAGCAGCTCTTGCGGATGCCGCCCCAGCGCAAAGCATACAGACGGAGCATGTCGTAACGCATAAAGTCCATATTCAAGCAGAGGAGCTCCAGCAGATAGAAAATCATGGTCATCATCCAGAGCAGGAACGGAAGCGTGCCGATAGACGCTACGGGAAGGGCAAAAACCTTAGAGGTACTGATGTCCGCCCTGTTCAGCATTCCTGACGACATAGCGAAGATAAACAGCAGGTAAATGGCTACGGGAACCGCGATGCTTAAAAGATAAGACAGAATTTTTATGGCGCCCACCAAAAGCTTGTGCCAGACGCCGGGCGTATACTCGACGAGTGCCTTATAGAATGGATAGCTGTAATAATAATCCTCCGGACTGTAGTCGTTGGAAAGCAAATCCAGACGCTTTGCGGCGGGGGCGTCCATAAACATCAGGTCGCGGGCGTCGATCAGGCGCATGTAGGTGCTGTCGGAAAGACCTACCGTAGACATGGGCTCAAAGCCTTTGACAAATACGCCTGTGAAAACGATATCGTATGATACCCCGAGAGAGAATTTGTTGAACTGATTGCGGGAATGGGTGCAGTATCTGTATATGACAGGATGGTCTGTCCCCATTGACGCCCGTTTGACAAAGTACAAACGGTATTTATACGGATACCTGCCATATTCCTTATTGAACAGGACGAGGTCTCGGTTTGTCTTTGGCATGGGAAATCCTTTCTGGTTCGATACGACAATTATAGCAGGATGCGACAGAAAAATCAATAAACCGAGGTGGTTATCATGAGTACGCCGGTGACAGATATGTTAGAAGGGCTGAAAAAGGACAGGGTCATGTTTGCCATGCCGGGCCACAAGGGAAGGCTTGATCTGACAGATATTACGGAAATAGACGGTGCGGACAACCTTCTGCACCCTTCCGGCTGCATTATGGAGAGCCAGAAAATGGCAGCGCGGCTCAATTCGGCAGCGCATGCGATGTATTCCACCAACGGCAGCAGCGCATGCACAAGCGCTATGATCGGGTATTTCGGCCGCGGCGCGAAGGTAATTGCTGCACGGGATTTTCATATCAGTGCAAAAAATGCCATGGAGTTATACGGCACGCGGCCCGTCTACGTGGGATTGAAGGATATGTGCAAACCCGTCCGGACAGAGGAGATCGTGCAGGCGATAGAGGAGCATCCGGACGCTGCCGGCGTATATGTCACGAGCCCCAACTACTACGGCAGGTGCGCCGACCTGACGGCACTGGCGGCTCTGTGCCGCAGGAGAGGAATGCTGTTGGCGGTGGACGGCGCGCACGGGGCGCATCATCCGTTCAGCCCGCTGCTGCCCGTAAGCCCGGGAGAGGCAGGAGCCGATCTTTGGTGTGCAAGCTGCCACAAGACGCTTCCGGCGAAAAATCAGGCCGCCGTCCTGTTCTGCGGCGACAGAGTGGACGAAAGGCGGCTGAAGCGCAGGCTTGCGGCGGTGCATACCACCAGCCCCTCCTACCCGATTCTAATCTCCATCGAGCAGGCCTATGACGAAATGGAGCAGGAGGGCACGGCGATGACGGAAAAGCAGCAGGCGATGATCGGGCGCTTTTTGGAGAAGATAGATGGCTTGCCGGGAATTGCCGCAGAACAGACCGACGACTTTACCCGCATTGTCCTGAATGTGAGCGGGCGCGGCCTGACGGGGTTTGAGGCGGAGCGGCATCTGAGCGGAGCGGGAATTTATGCGGAGGCGGCCGACGAGGACAGATTGATTTTGATTTCTACCGTTGCGGACAGAGAAGCGGACTTTGCAAGGCTGGCGGGCGCTTTGAAAGAGCTGCCCCAAGCGGGCGGCAGAGGCGGGAGGGCGGTATATGCGCTGGAAAAGGGCGAGGCGGGAGAGCCGTCGTGGGAGCAGACGGTATTTGCCTATCCGCCCGGCGTCCCCATCGTTTTAAAAGGACAGAGAAGGACGGAAAAACAGGAGAGGATGATTGCACAAATGCGAAATAAAGGATATAATCTACTGGAGTGGTAAAAAAGGAGTATTTGCGATAAAATGAAGTATTTTTTCTGGGATGTGGACGGGACGCTGGTAGACACGAAGGAGGGCGTGCTCAACGCTTACCGATATACGTTTGATAAGCTGGGAAAACCGACGCCGCCCGACAGCGTGCTGATGCAGGGAATCGGGCCCGCGACGGAATACGGCTTTGAGCATATTATGAATCTGGACAGGAATACGGCAAAGACTGCCTTTGAGTATTTTTGCGAATACTATGGCGAAAAAGGTATTTTGGAATCAACGCCCTACAGAGGAGCTGAAGAAGCGCTCGCGCTGGTCAAAGAGCTGGGATACAACAATTACATCGCCTCTATGAAAAAGGAGGAGCATTGCGCGACGCTGTTAAAGGCGCGCGGTTGGGACAGATATATTGACGGGCTGTATGGAGAAAATCCGGCGAAGGGCTTTACCGAAAAAACGGCGGAGCTTGCCTGCGGCATGGCGGAGACCGGCGCGGACGGAAGGGACGCAGTCATTATCGGGGACAAGGCGTCCGACATTGCCGCAGGTAAAAAGACGGGAATATGGACGGCTGCAGCGCTGTATGGCTACGGCGGACGCGAAGAATTGGTGCCTGCAAAGGCGGACGTATACATTGAAACGGGCGAAGACCTCGCCCAATTTATAAAAAGATTTGCGGAGGGCATGGTTTGAGCCTGTTCATCACCTTTGAGGGAATTGACGGATGCGGAAAATCGACACAGATGCGATTCCTCTCGGAGTATCTGGACGAAAAGAAAATACAATATATAGTGACGCGCGAGCCGGGAGGCTGCCCCATTGCGGAAAAAATTCGGGAGCTGCTGCTGGACGTGGAAAACGCGGAGATGAGCATTTATACGGAGCTGTTTCTGTATTCCGCTGCACGCGTGCAGCATGTAGACGAGGTGATTTTGCCTGCACTTCGGGCGGGTAAGGTGGTGCTCTGCGACAGGTACGTGGACTCCAATGTGGCATATCAGGGCTATGGCAGGGGTATCGGCAGCGATAAGGTGCTGGAGGCCAACCGCTATGCCATGCGAAAATGTCCGCCGGACATTACCTTTCTGTTCGATTTCGGATATGAGGACGCACAGTACCGCAAGAGGAAGCGCACGGAGCAGGACAGACTGGAGCAGGAGGACAGCGCGTTTTTCCATAGGGTTTATGACGGCTATATGGAGCAGGCGAGGCGCAACAGCAGCAGGATCAGGCTGATCGACGTCTCGGGAACAAAATGGGAGACGAGGGATAAAATACGGGCTATTTTTGATACGATATGGGAGAAACAGGGATGAACGCGGATGTGCTGGAGCGCGCCATTGAGCAGAACCGGGTGGCGCAGGCGTATCTGTTTACGGCACCGGTCAGGGCGGCGGCAGACGGTGCGGCAAAGCATTTTCTGAGGCTGCTCATGTGCAGAACCCACAGCGCCTGCGGACAGTGCGATGGGTGCAAAAAGCTCGTGGCGGGAAATCACGTGGATGTGATGCAATTTAACGGGGACGCGAAAATGGCGGAGCTTCGGGAAGTGGGCGACTTTCTCTGGAAAACGCCTTTTGACGGCGACAGAAAGGCTGTCTATATCGAAGGTGCAGACAGTCTGCGGCCGCAGGCACAGAATTTTCTGCTGAAACCCATGGAGGAACCGGCGAGCGATACGGTGTTTATTCTGTCGGCAACGGCGCCGGAAAGACTGCTGGCTACAGTGAGGTCACGGTGCCAGCAGTATGCCGCGCCGAAAAAGGCGCGACAGGAGGTGGCGGCGGCGCTTCCCCCGGGGGAGAGAGCACAGGTCGCAGCGGCGCTGTCCGGCGGCTATGTGGAGGAGGCGGAGCGGCTGCTCGCCGACGAGGAATTTTGGGACATCCGCGAAAAGGCGAAAGAGACGGCGGCCAAGCTTGTCACGGTGAAAAATCCGTCGGCATATCTGATGATGGAAAGGCTGCTTGCCCATCAGGAGAGGCTCATGGACGGTGTGCTCGAGCTTTTGCGGCTCGTTATGGACGCGGAGCGGAAGTCGCTCGGCAGCAGCGCGGAATTTGCGCCGGATGCGGAGGAAATTACAGAGAAAATGGCGAAATTTTATACGCCGGAGGGATTGTTAAAAACGAGGGAAATATTGAGCGAGGAATACGACAGACTGGCCCGATGCAGAAGCATAAACGGCAAACTGGCCGTGCAGGGCATGGTGTTCAGAATATTGGAGGTAAGAGCAAAATGGCACAGATCATAGGAGTGCGTTTTAAAAACGCAGGCAAGGTATATTATTTTGACCCGGGCAGAGAGACGTTCGAGACAGGGGAGGGAGTCATTGTCGAGACGACAAAGGGCGTAGAGTACGGAAAGGTCGTCATCCGGAACCGGGAACTGAAGGCGTGCGAGGAAGGGCGGCAGATCAAGCCCATCGTTCGGCGCGCCACGGAAAAGGACGAGAAAAAGCTGGAGGACAACAGACGCAGGGAGGAGGAGGCGACTCCCATATTTGAGGAAAAGGTAAAAAAATACGGCCTTGAGATGAAACTGACAAATGTGGAATATACGTTTGACGGCAGCAAGGTGATTTTCTACTTTACAGCCGACGGGAGGGTGGACTTCCGCGAGCTGGTGAAAGATCTGGCGAGCGTGTTCAAGGTGCGCATTGAGCTGCGGCAGATCGGCGTGCGGGACGAGACGAAGATGATCGGCGGGCTGGGGCCGTGCGGACGCCCCGCGTGCTGCAGCGCTTTTCTGGGGGATTTTCAGCCTGTGTCCATTAAAATGGCGAAGGAGCAGAACCTGTCCCTCTCTCCCACAAAGATCAGCGGACTTTGCGGAAGGCTGATGTGCTGTCTCAATTATGAACACAAGTATTACGAAGAGGTGTGCCGCAGAATGCCCAAGACGGGAGCCGAGGTGATCACGCCGGACGGCAGGGGAACGGTATACAGCACCAACTGCCTGACAGAGACGGTCAAGGTGCGTATGGAGCTGGATGGCAACGACGTGGAGCTGAAGGAATACGGAATCGACCAGGTCAAACAGACGGGAAAGGGCAAAAAGCAGAAAAAGGGCAGGCAGGAGAAGAGGGAAGAAGAGCCGGTGCTTGACGAAGAGATGAAGAAAATATTACAAGACTAAAAAACCGTTGCATTTTAAAAAGTATGTGTTATATTATATGTGTAGATAAAACAAGATAGGAGGACGCAACAATGGCATATAAGATAACAGACGCATGCATCTCCTGCGGCGCATGTGAGAGCGAATGTCCCGTAAACGCCATATCCGAGGGCGCAGATCAGTATGAGATCGACGCGGATACGTGCATCGACTGCGGTACGTGTGCTGAGACATGTCCTAACGATGCTATCGTTGAGGGCTAAAAGAAGCTTCTTTTGGGCCGCCACTTAATGGCGGCCCTTTTTTATGCCTTCGGCCTTTAAAACAAACCGGAATGAGCAGGGAACAGCAGCGCTGTTGATTGACAGAGGGGAAGCCTTTTGATTATAATCAGTTTACGGAGTGAGGCGCATGGAGAGAATAGACGATCTGCAGTATAAAGGGTTGAGACTGATACAGGACAGCGAGCTTTTCAGTTTTGGAACGGACGCGGTGCTTCTGGCAGGGTTTTGCGACGTGGGACGGCGGGACAGGGTGCTGGACATGGGAACGGGAACGGGCATTTTGCCTGTGCTGCTCTCTGCAAAAAATCCCGAAGCGCTGATGGCGGTGGAGCTGCAGACGGCTGCGGCAGATCTGGCGCGGAGAAATATGGAGCTGAACGGCATCTGCTGCGACGTGGTGACCGGCGACATGCGCGAGGCATACAAAATATTTTCCGGTGTGACTGCGGTAGTCTGCAACCCTCCCTATGATAAGGTGGGAAGCGGAAAGCGGCAGATGAGCGAGGCGCTGGAAATTGCAAGGCACGAGGTTCGGATTACCATAAGAGAGGTGTGCGAGGCGGCGGGCCGCGTTCTCGGCACCGGCGGACGGCTGTACATGGTACACAGGGCGGCGAGGACTGCCGACGTGATTTGCGCCATGCGGGAAAACAGACTGGAGCCGAAGCGGATGCGGTTCGTCACGAAGAGGGAGAGGGAGCCTGCGGGTTATGTGCTCATAAAAGCGGTGAAGGACGGGAGGCCGCGTTTAGAAGTGGAACCGCCTGTTGTGGTCTATGGAGAGGACGGGCAGTATACGGACGAGATGAACAGAATCTACCACAGGAGGGCAGGAAAATGAACGGAACACTCTATATCGTCGCAACGCCGATAGGAAATCTGGACGACATGACCGTCCGCGCCGTGGAAACACTCAGGAGCGCAGACGTAATCGCTGCGGAGGACACGCGCCAAACGGCGAAGCTGCTGAACAGGTTTGACATCCATACGAAGCTTATGAGCTTTCATAAATACAGTGCGGAGAGCCGCGAGGAAAAGCTGCTGGAGCTGCTGCGGGAGGGGAAAAATGTGGCGCTGGTGTCGGATGCGGGCACGCCGATCATTTCGGACCCGGGAGACACTCTGGTAAGGCGCGCGGCGGAGGAAGGAATTGACGCAGTTCCTGTTCCCGGTGCATGCGCTGCCATATCGGCGCTCACCGTATCCGCCATCAGTGCAGAGAGATTCGTGTTTTTCGGGTTTTTGCCTAAGGAAAAGCAGGAATATAAAAGCGCCGTACTGGAGGTGGCGGCGTGCAGAATGACTGCGGTGGTCTACGAAAGCCCGCATCGTCTGAAAGAGACGCTGGAAGCCTTTGCAAATGAAATGGGAGAACGGCGCGTCGCGCTGTGCAAGGAGCTTACGAAGATTCATGAGACGATATTTCGCGGAACGGCGGCGCAGATACTGGCTATGCTGCCTGAGGGAGAGGTCAAAGGTGAATATGTGATTGTCATCGAGGGGGCGACGGCTGTGGACGCGGCGGTGACCGACGAGATGATCGAGGCATGTATCCGACAGTATGCCGCCGAGGGATGTACCAATAAAAAAGCGGTGGCGAACACTGCCCTGAAGCTGGGAGTAAGCAAAAACAGGGTGTATAAAATATCCCTCAAATAAGGCTTGAAAAATAGAGGGAAATGCTTTATACTATCAAATACAGTCCGTTTGCTGACGTAGCTCAGTCGGTAGAGCACCTCATTGGTAATGAGGAGGTTCGGCGGTTCAAGTCCGCTCGTCAGCTCCA
>QAKS01000063.1 GCA_003343685.1 Clostridiales bacterium
GTTTTTTAAGGAAAATACAATTGCGTTAATCGGACAAAAATTGTATAATATAGTATTATATCAGTGTCTAATTTTGTTGTAAGTTAATTATCGAGTGTTCGATAGTGAATATTTTAATATTTTAAGGGAGATAGATTTATGGCAAAAACGATTAGAGAAGGCCTCACGTTTGACGATGTACTCCTTGTTCCTCAGAAGAGCGAGATCATTCCATCCGACGTGGACATTGCTACAGCACTTACCAAAAAGATCAGGCTCAACATCCCCATTATGAGCGCCGCTATGGACACGGTCACTGAATGCGGTCTGGCAATTGCCATTGCACGCGAGGGCGGCATGGGAATTATCCATAAAAACATGAGCATTCAGGCGCAGGCCGATCAGGTAGACAGGGTAAAACGCTCCGAACACGGTGTCATCACCGACCCCTTCTCGCTCTCACCCGATCACACCATCGGTGAGGCGGACAAGCTGATGGGCAGATATAAAATCTCCGGCGTTCCGATTACGACACAGGACGGCAAGCTCGTCGGAATACTGACCAACCGCGACCTTCGCTTTGAAACTGACTTTTCCCGCAAAATCTCCGAGGTGATGACAAGCGAACACCTCATTACCGGTAAAATCGGCACCACTCTTGACGAAGCTCAGGAGCTTCTCAGAAAGCATAAAATCGAAAAACTTCCGCTGGTCGACGAATATGGCTATTTGAAGGGTCTTATCACGATCAAAGATATCGAAAAAAGCATACGCTATCCTCACTCTGCCAAAGACAGCAACGGCAGACTGCTTGTCGGCGCAGCTGTCGGCGTTACGCATGATACGCTGGACAGAGTCGACGCCCTTTATAAAGCCAAAGTCGACGTCATCGGCCTTGACACTGCTCATGGCCACTCTATGAACGTTTTGCGGATGGTAGAGAACATCAAATCTCATTATCCCGATCTTGAAATTATCGCCGGCAACGTCGCAACAAAAGAAGCCACTGCGGACCTGATTAAGGCGGGCGCAGACTGCGTTAAGGTTGGCATAGGACCCGGCTCCATCTGCACTACCCGCGTCATCGCGGGCATTGGCGTGCCCCAGCTTACTGCCGTGCTCGACTGCGCTGAAGAGGCTGATAAGCATGGAATCAAGGTGATTGCCGACGGCGGCATTAAATATTCGGGCGATATTACAAAAGCGCTCGCCGCAGGTGCCGCAGCTGTCATGCTGGGCAGCGTTCTCGCCGGCACAGAAGAAAGCCCCGGCGCTACCGAGATTTATCAGGGCCGTCGTTTCAAGGTTTACCGCGGCATGGGTTCCATTGCCGCTATGGAACAGGGCAGCAAAGACAGATATTTCCAAGAGGACGCACAAAAGCTCGTTCCCGAAGGCGTCGAGGGTCGCGTGCCGTATAAAGGGCCGCTTTCCGACACAATCTTCCAAATGTGCGGCGGCTTAAAATCCGGCATGGGATATAACGGCGCAAAGGACATTACCACCCTTGCCAAAAACGCCCAGTTTATCAAGATAACCGGCGCCGGTCTGCAGGAGAGCCATCCTCATGATATCTCGATTACGAAAGAGGCTCCCAATTACTCCGGTTCGTTCTGATCGTTTAAGAACAAAGCAAAACAGAGGTATTAACGTGGAAACCAAATATCAACAGCTGTTGGATAACATCGCCGCCTACAACAAACATGTAGGCGTGTGTGTTTCCGGCGGTTCAGACAGCACACTCGTCCTTATTGCGGCAGCCGAGGCGCTCGGCGCCGACCGTGTAACCGCCATCACTGCCAATACCGCCTTTATCACCGGCGATGAAATGTCGGTTGCCGAAGAACTTGCCAAAAAGCTTGGCGTAGTTCATTTAAAGCCCCGTGTTTTTCTCATGCAAAATGAGAAGATTACCCGAAACGACGCAAAAAAATGTATTTACTGCAAGCGCGACCTCGTAGGTACGCTTTCTCAAGTTGCAGTACAAAATAATATTATGCTGCTGCTCGACGGGGCGCACGCGTCTGTGGCACCGGACAACAAAATATCTACTCACGACGGTGTCTGCGTCATGAGTCCACTGCGCGATGCAAAAATCACACGGCTGGAAATCGAACAGATTTTGAAGGATCTGGGGTTTTCAAAATACATTCGTCCCGCCAGTTCCTGTCTTGCCGCGCGCATTGCCACCGGCGACCCCATTACAATTAAAAAACTCCGCTGGCTCCGTGCGGCGGAAAACTATATTATGAGCCTTGGCTTTGATTTTGTATGGGTTCACGTAACAGGAATGGACGCCGATGTTCAGGTTCCAAAATCGGACGTAGCGCGCCTGCTGCGTTTTGAGGAGGAAATCCGTGCGGAGCTGCTGGATATGGGCTACAGAAACGTTACCATTAATCCTGAAGGCTATAAGAAAATATCGCAATGTATTGGAGACTAATTAATATATGAAAGAAACCGTCATCGTCCTCGACTTTGGAGGACAGTATAACCAGCTTATCGCGAGAAGGGTGCGTGAACGCCATGTTTACTGCGAACTTCTCCCCTTTTCGACGTCTGTTGAACAGATAAAAAAAATTGCGCCCATTGGAATTATTCTGACCGGCGGCCCCAAAAATGTCTATGGAGAAAACGCTCCCAAATGCGATCCGAAACTTTTCGCCCTGGGGATTCCTCTGCTCGGCATCTGCTATGGCAGCCAGCTTTTGGCCTATTCCCTCGGCGGAGAGGTCAGCCATGCGCCTTTTGGGGAATACGGCAAAGCCGATATATCCTATCAGACAGATAATCCGCTGTTCTCCCAAATCGACAGCCGGTCTGTCTGCTGGATGAGCCACATGGACTATGTGAGCAAAGCGCCCGATGGTTTTTCAACCATTGCTTCTACTGCCAACTGCCCTGTAGCGGCCTTCTGTAATACCGAACGGAAAATTTACGGCGTACAGTTCCATCCGGAGGTCATGCATACAAAAAACGGCAGCCGGATTCTGCATAATTTTCTCTACAACATTTGCGGCGCCCAAGGGCTTTGGACGATGGCCAATTTTGCTGAGACGACTGTGGCTGCTGTCAGGGAAAGAGTCGGCAGCAAAAAGGTGCTTCTCGCCCTTTCCGGCGGTGTCGATTCCTCTGTTGCCGCTGTTCTTCTTAACAAAGCGGTAGGCAAAAACCTCATCTGTATTTTTGTCGACCACGGCCTTCTCCGAAAAGACGAGGGCGATCAGGTCATGGCCGTCTTTAAGGAGCGGTATGACATGAACCTGACCCGCGTTAATGCAGAAGCTCGTTTTCTTGAAAAGCTGAAGGGCGTCTTTGAGCCTGAAGAAAAGCGTAAAATTATTGGCGAAGAGTTTATCCGCGTCTTTGAGGAAGAGGCGAAAAAGATTGGAAAGGTGGATTTTCTGGCCCAGGGTACAATTTATCCCGACGTTATAGAGAGCGGCAGCGGCGAGGCCGCCCTCATCAAGAGCCATCACAACGTGGGAGGTCTCCCTGACTGCGTCGACTTTCAAGAGATTATTGAACCCCTTCGCGACCTGTTTAAAGATGAGGTGCGTGCTCTGGGTGAGGAGCTCGGCATTCCGCACCACATGGTTTGGCGTCAGCCCTTCCCCGGCCCCGGTCTCGCCATCCGTATTATCGGTGACCTGACCCGAGAAAAACTCAGCCTTCTTCGCGAAGCGGACTTTATTCTCCGCGACGAAATCGCCAAAGCCGGTCTCGATCGGGAAATATGGCAGTATTTTGCCGTACTCACGGATATGCGCAGCGTAGGCGTTATGGGTGATGAGCGCACCTACGACTATACCGTCGCGCTCCGTGCCGTGACAAGCGTAGATGGCATGACTGCCGACTGGGCGCGCATTCCTTACGACGTCCTTGAGAAAATCTCCGGCCGTATTGTAGCCGAGGTAGGCCATATAAACCGTGTTGTATACGACGTGACGAGCAAGCCCCCTGCGACGATCGAGTGGGAATAAATTGTATAGTCAGTCTGCGAATCCGTATCATTACTTAGTTTATGGCTTGTGGGTACAAATGCTTTAATAAATTTTAAAACGACATTGCTGACTGACATGGTCGGTCATGCCGTTTTGATGCCTTTCTTGATTACGCAAGTAATTATAGAAATTAATTTGCACCAATGAAAGCTTTCGTGTGGAGCGGAAAAAGATTGACAATAACGGTTGTTTTTGCTATTATGCACGATGAAGACGACTTTTGCGGAAGGTCTGCACTGTGCTATAGACTGAAAACGCGATTGAGATGAGCCGTAAGCCGGGGAACGCTTCGTTTATTATGCTGCGTTGTATATAATGTTATATATAATTAAGATAAAAAGCGGAAGCCTTTGATGCTTCAATGCGGGTGGCGCCGCGGGTTAATGTTTGTTTGCTCGTCCCGGGAATACATATTATATTCCCGGGGCCTTTATTTTTTAGAAATGCGGAGGGAGATTGTTATGTACAGAACGCTATTCTGCAATGATATTCGTGACGAACACATCGGTCAGACTGTTCGCCTTGCGGGTTGGGTCGATGTAATCCGCGATCATGGCGGCGTTATTTTCGTCGATATCCGAGATTATACGGGTATTACACAGGTTGTCATCCACAACGAAGATCTGTTAAAAAATGTAAACCGCGAAACCGTGATTTCGGTAAGCGGCATTGTCCAAAAACGCGACCCTGAAACCGCAAACAGCAAAATTGCAACCGGCTTTGTCGAGCTGATTGCCGATCATCTTACGGTACTCGGAAAGTCTAAAAACATGCTGCCGTTCGACGTAAGAACCTCCAGGACAAGCAAGGATGAATTACGCTTGAAATACCGTTACCTTGATCTTCGCAATCCCAAAAACCATAACAACCTTGTAATGCGCTCCAAGATCATCCGGCATTTGAGAACTAAAATGGAAGGAAAGAATTTTCTTGAAATGCAGACACCTATTCTTACGGCATCGTCGCCCGAAGGCGCCCGCGATTTTCTCGTGCCCAGCCGCAAGCACCCCGGCAAATTTTATGCATTGCCGCAGGCTCCTCAGCAGTTCAAGCAGCTTCTCATGGTTTCCGGATTTGACAGGTATTTTCAGATTGCGCCCTGCTTTCGTGACGAAGACGCCCGCGCAGACCGTTCTCCCGGCGAGTTTTATCAGCTGGACTATGAAATGGCTTTTGCGACACAGGAGGAAGTCCTCGATATTTGCGAGGATGTCATCTACGATACCTTTGTCACGTTCTCGGATAAACGGATAACCGAAAAGCCCTTCCGCCGCATCACCTATGCGGATGCGATGATGACATACGGTTCCGATAAGCCGGATTTAAGAAATCCCCTTATCATATGCGATTTAACCTCCTTCTTTGAAGGCGTTAGCTTCCCCGCTTTCCGGGGCAAGCCCGTGCGCGGCATCGTTGCCGACTGCCGTGACAAATCAAAGAAATTTTTTGAAGATTCTCTGAAATACGCGACCTCGGATGAGGTCGGACTCGGCGGCTTGGGTTACATCACCCTGAAAAGCGGCGCTTTTGCCGGTCCGATTGCGAAATTTTTAAGCGATGAACAGAAGAAAGAGATCACCGCTCTCACAAACATTCAAGAGGGGGAAACGCTGTTCTTTATCTGCGCGGATAAGAAGAATGAAACCGAGAAAAAGGCGGGTTTGATTCGCACTTGGCTGGCAAAAGAGGAACAACTGAATCTTATTAAAGATGATTCTTTTGAATTCTGTTTTATTGTTGATTTCCCCATGTATGAAATCGACGAAGAAACCGGCGACACAATCTTTACGCACAACCCCTTCTCTATGCCGCAGGGCGGAATGGATGCACTGTTACAAAAAGAACCCACTGAGGTTCTCGCCTATCAGTACGACCTCGTCTGCAACGGCATTGAGCTTGCGTCCGGCGCCGTCCGCAACCACGATATTGATATCATGAAAAAAGCCTTTGCTATCGCAGGCTATGACGAGGAAGAGCTTAAAAAGCGCTTTAATGCGCTGTATACCGCGTTTCAGTACGGCGCTCCCCCGCACGCCGGGATGGCGCCCGGCATTGACCGCATGGTCATGCTCCTTACCGACGAAGAAAAAATTCTTGACGTCATTGCGTTCCCTTTAAACGGAAATGCACAGGATCTGCTGCTTGGCGCACCCGGCGAGGTTACCGCTCAACAGCTGGAGGACGTTCATCTTCTCGGAAACGGCAGCGCACTCGCACAGCGCGCCGCCTCCTTTGGTTCTTCGGGCAGGCAGCAGGGCAAGCGCTCCACTTTCGCCAATGCGCAGCAGCTGAACCAGCTTTCCCTCACAGAGGAAGAGGAGAAAGCGATGCAGGGCATTTTTGACATGATGCGCGAAAACGAAAACAAGCTTCAGGCATACGATACTGAGCATACCGAAGAAATGATCCACGTTATGCCAATGACCAACGTTTTCCGCGAGGATGTCCGAAAGCAGCCGTTTACAAGGGAGAGCCTGCTCGCCGGTGCTCCCGAACACAGTGACGACAGCTGGCAAGTGCCGAGACTGGTGAAGTGAGGTGTGTATGATGAATTACTATGCAGCAAAATTGTGTGAAAATGGAAACATTGCCGTCGACGATACAATCCTTGTAAAAGACGCGGAAGCGTCGGCAGGTTCCCGCATTTTAAGCGGATACAAGCCGCTGTTCAGCGCAGAGGCGGTTGTCCGCCTTGAAAATCAGGGGTATAACATTTCCGGCAAAACCCATGTCGGCGAATTTGGTTTAGACCTCGTCGGCGAATTTTCCTATTATGCCGAAAAAGAGAACGTTTTAAAAGGCGCTGCGGCTGAGCTCGTGGCACAGGGCGGCGTAAAAGCGGCTCTCGGCGTCGACGTCAACGGCGCCCCCAGACGCGCTGCGGCGATCTCAAATGCAGATTTTTTGAAACCAACCTACGGCACCGTGTCCCGCTATGGTGTGATCTCCTGCGCCGCGTCCGGCGAACAGCTGGGCGTATATGCCAAAAGCGCCGAAGGCATCAAGGAGATTATGGAGATTATTGCGGGCCACGACGATAAGGACGGCACAAGCCTTCCCGACAAAACCTATGAATATGCCGTTGATACGGATATTTCGCGCATGCGTGTCTGCGTAATAAAAGAGCTGCTCGAAGCAGCGGACGCCGAAACACAAGCGCGCGTGAAAGCATTTTCGGAAAAGCTTGCCGCCGACGGCGTTGCTGTGAAAGAAATATCCTGCAATTTGTTTGAAACGGCAAATATTGCATGGCAAATACTGATGTCCGCCGAGACCTGCAACAACCTGTCCCGCTATGATGGCGTAAAGTTCGGTTACCGTTCCGAAAATTACAGAAATATTGACGAATTATATGTCAATTCAAGAACGGAAGGGTTGAATTTCCTTACGAAATCAATCATTCTTTATGGCTCGGATGTACTGTCCAAAAGCCGCTATCAGGATTGCTACGACAAATCGCTCAGGATTCGCCGCATTGCGGCGGAAGGGCTGGATAAGCTGCTGCAAGGCTGCGACGCCATTCTTACGCCGGCGTGCAGCAAAACCGCTTTTGAGCCGTACAATATTCACGCCGCCTTTGGCAATGTATTTTCGGAGAGCATATTTACCGCAGCTGCAAACCTCGTCGGCATTCCCGCGCTCGTAAGCGGCGGAGTACAGCTGATGGGCAGACATTTCAGCGAGAGCACGCTTTTGAGCTTGGCACATTCTGTTGAAAGGAAGGGTGAGTAAGATGAATTATGAGCTTGTGATCGGTCTTGAGACTCATGTAGAATTGAGCACTGAATCAAAAATATTCTGTTCCTGCGGCGGACATTCGTCTGCAAAGGAACCAAACGATTGCGTCTGCCCTGCCTGCTCGGGAATGCCGGGGATGCTTCCGGTCATGAACAAGCGCGTCGTAGAACTTGCTGTGACAGCCGGCCTTATGCTGAACTGTGAAATCAGCCGTTACACCACGTTTGACAAGAAGAACTACTATTATCCCGATTTGCCCTGCGCATATCAAATTACACAGTTAAATCATCCCATTTGCACAAATGGAAAGATAACCGTAAAGACCTCCGCCGGCGCCCGCGATATCCGCATCAAGCAGATACACATGGAAGAAGACGCCGGTAAGCTCGTCCACAGCGGCCGTTATTCTTTTGTGGATTTCAACCGTACAAGCGTGCCTCTGATCGAAATCGTTACCCAGCCGGATTTCAGAAGCGCGGAAGAGGTCGTGACCTATCTTACTACGCTGAAATCCATGTTCCGTTCAGGCAGTATTTCGGAATGTGAAGAGGGCGCGATGCGCTGTGACGTCAATATTTCCGTCCGTCCGGAGGGCAGCGAAGCGTTCGGCGTCCGCACCGAAATTAAAAACATGAGTTCCTTTGAGGCGATTGAAAAGGCAATCAATTATGAAGCGCAGCGCCATATAGATGCCTTGGAATTTGAAACCGAGGAGCTTGTGCAGGAAACACGGCGTTATGATGACGCCAGCGGAAAGACCTTCGCTATGCGCAACAAGGAAACAGAGGCCGATTACCGCTATTTTCCGGAACCCAACCTGATGCCTATTGTGATTGACGACGAATGGCTTGCGAAAATCATGGCAAACAAGCCGGTCGCCATTGACGATAAGGCGATAGAATATCGGGAAGCGGGAATTTCCGACAAAGAAATTGATATGCTCATTTCAAATCATAAAATCAGCAGCCTTCTTGATGCCGTCATTGCGTCAGGCTGCGGCGCCAAAGACACCGCCGCTTGGATTCTTACCGATTGTGCGGGTATTTTGCGCAAAGACGGTAAAACGCTGAATGAACTCGCAATTGCTCCCGAAAAATTGTCCTCTATTATTAAAATGGTGGATAAAGGCGACATTAACCGCAGCGCGGGAAAAAAGATTCTGATTGCCGTCATCAAAGAGGACGTGGAGCCTGTTGCCTACTGCAGGGAAAACGGCCTTGACACAAAATTTGACGCTTCCGTTATCGACGGGGTGGTCGATCGTGTCATCAACAGCAATGCACAGGCCGTCGAAGACTACAAAAACGGTAAGGTCAAAGCTTTACAGGCCTTGTTCGGCGCTTGTATGCGGGAGTTGAAAGGCGCAGGAGACCCCGCCGTTATCAAAGAACTCTTGGAGCAAAAACTGAAATAAAATATACAGCGATTGCGGACTTGCAAATCCGGCGCGCATGAAAAACAGTTTGCGCAGGAAAAATTTATTAAAATCATAAACCGCCGGAAAACCTTGTATTTCAGGGAAATTCGGCGGTTTTTATCCGCTCTGCACTTCATAGCCGGTCTCATTGACAAATATACTTCCCTGTGATATATTTAAGCAAATTTATATAAATATACTTAATAAAAAGAGGCGGCTATGAACCTGCGAGATAGTTTAAACCGATATTATTATGACGTAATCGTGTGTGATTTGCGCCAGCTCAGCCGGACAGGCGGCGGCGAACTCTCCTATAACAGCATCATGTATCTGGATGTGATTTCCTTTCAGGAAAACGACGGAGGCTGCACTGTCGGGCGGCTTGCGCAAACGCTCCGTGTTTCCAGCTCCGCCGTTACGCTCAAGATCAACCAGCTGGTAAAAATGGGACTTGTGCAAAAAAGGCGCAGCGAATCGGATCACAGGGTTATCTATTTGACGGTGACCGATATGGTTGCCGCCTTTTTGTCCGGTTACGACAGCCCTTTTGAGCGTGCCGTTCAGTCCGTAGAGCGGGAGTTTCCTCCCGAGCAAATCGAGACATTCTGCTCTATACTCCACAGATTTACAGAAGAATATAAAAAGGATTTTTAATCAATATGACGCCGACGAAAAACCAAATTTTTGAAACGCTTTCCCCTACACGTCTTTTCCTCCGATGTGCCATACCAAATATGGTCAGCATGGCCGTTGTCTCTCTATATATGATTGCCGACGGTATTTTTGTCGGGCGCTTTGTCGGCGCGGGCGCCTTGGCCGCCATCAATCTTGTCATGCCGGTAATCAGCATTGCATTTGCGCTTGCCGACATGGTCGCTGTGGGATCGTCCGTACAAATTGCCATTCATCTGGGCCAAAAAAAGGCTACGGAAGCCAGCCGTATTTTTACGATCTGTTCCCTACTGATCATTGGCATCTCCTGCGCTGTAGGAATAGCCGGCTATTTCGGCGCAGAACCGCTCCTGTATCTTATGGGAGCTGATGCGGAAGTCACTGCCCTTGCCGTCGAGTATGTCCGTGTATATGCCGCATTCTCACCTCTTATTATGGTATTTTTTGCAGTCGATAATTACCTCCGCATTTGCGGACGCACGCATTACAGCATGGCAATCAATATTATTACTGCCGTACTCAATATTATTCTGGATTATATTTTTTTGGGGGTTCTGCACTGGGGCGTAGGTGCGGCGGCTTTGGCTTCCTGTATCGGCCTCTCGCTTGGCACCATATTGGGATACCTGCCCTTTCTTGCAAAAAAACTCCCCATACGGTTTGTGCGCGGGACAATTTCCTATCGGCTGATCCGCAATATCCTTTATAACGGCTTTTCTGAATTTTTTTCCAACATTGCCGGTTCCGTTATGATGATTATATTAAACGGCGTTCTGCTGCACCTGTCCGGAGGATCGGCGGTCGCCGCGTTTTCCATTGTGCTCTATGTCGACAGCATTGTGGCTTCCCTGCTCTATGGGATGACGGACTCCATGCAGCCGGCCATCAGCTATTGCTATGGCGCGGAACTGCGCCGCCGTATGTTTGCGTTTGAGAAACGCGTGCTCTTTGCAGGCGCACTGGTTTCGCTTCTCACCTTTATCGGCATGAGGACAGGCGGACATGCCATCATCTCTCTCTTCATACAGGAGAACGAGTCCGCTCTGTTGGAAATGAGTCTGCGGGCGATGCGGCTGTTCTCCTTTACCTACCTGAGTGGTTGGATCGGTGTTGGGCTAAGCGCCTTTTTCACTGCCGTAAATAAACCCGGCATCTCTCTAGGAATATCTTTGGGGCGGGCATTGGTGTTTCCCCTTTTGGCTCTTTCCGCCTTGGTGCCTCTTCTGGGCATCGACGGCGTTTGGCTCACCTCTGCAGCCGGCAGTGTTTTGACAGCCGTTGTTTCCGTCTTTTTCCTGATGCACTTTCTGCATAAGGAGAAAACGGTGCATATGCTTAGCTGAAACACCTGACGAGCAAGGAGCCGCCCCGTCCGAAAGGCATTTCTATGCGCACTAGGACTGCGCTTTCCTGCGCCCGAATAGCTCTCCCGCCATCGCGCCTCCTATAATGCAGATGGCTCCCAACACCTGCAAGGGAAGCATTTCTTCCTTTAGAAACAGTGCGGAAAGCGCCACTGCCGACAGAGGCTCAAGATAGCCGCAAACAGCGACCGTCTGTACCGGCAGCCTGCCTATGGACGAAAAATAGAAATAACA
>QAKS01000108.1 GCA_003343685.1 Clostridiales bacterium
GGAGAGACCATCGGCGACGCTCTGCTGAAACCGACAAAAATCTATGTCAAGACAATTTTGGCAGCCATTGAGCGTTACCGGATCAAGGGAATTGCACACATAACCGGCGGCGGTTTTATAGAGAATATTCCCCGTATGCTGCCCAAGGGGCTGACGGCGCAGATTGATAAGAATTCTTATCCGATACCGCCTGTGATCCAGTTGGTGGTGGACGAGGCCAATCTGGATGATTTAGACGCATATAACACATTTAATATGGGCATTGGCATGGTTTTGGCAGTGGATTATGCTGAGGCGGACGACATCTTGGCGTTTATTAACAACGAGACGGACGACGACGCGTATATAATCGGCAAAGTCGTGAGCGGCGCTGAGGGAGTTGTGCTCAAATGAAAAAAAGGCTTGTAGTTATGGCGTCCGGAAGCGGGAGCGATATGCAGAGCATTATAGACGCCATTTCAGAAGGAAAGATCAACGGCGAGATTGTGCTGCTGATCTGCAATAAAAAAGACGCCTATGCCTTAGAGCGGGCGAAACAGGCGGGGATTCGGACATGTGTGGTAGCCAGAGCCGATTACGACAGTGTGGAAGCGTATTTTGACGCAAATTTGGCGGCAATAGAGGATAAGACGCCTGACGGGATTATTTTGGCGGGATATCTGTCCATTCTGAGTGAAAAAATCACATCAAAATATAAAAACAGAATAATAAATATACATCCGGCGCTGATCCCGTCGTTCTGCGGCAAAGGCTATTACGGCAGACGGGTCCATCAGGCTGTGATAGAGTATGGGGCGAAAATATCCGGCGCAACGATCCATTTTGTGGATGAGCAGGCGGATCATGGCCCAATTATTATGCAGGAAACGGTTCCGGTGTTGTGGGACGATACGGCGGACACGCTGGCGGCACGTGTATTGGAACTGGAGCATGACATGCTTCCAAGAGCGGTAGCACTGTTTTGCGAGGACAAGCTCGAAGTCACGGACAGAGTGGTTAAGATTTTAGATTGAAGGAGAAAGTTGATATGGGCAAGAGAGCATTTTTGAGTGTTTGGGACAAGACCGGAATCGTAGAGTTTGCGAAAGGCCTGCATGAATTAGGGTTTGAAATCCTTTCTACAGGCGGTACGGAGCGGGCGCTGAAGGAGGCGGAAATACCGGTGACGAACGTATCGGATATCACGGGTTTCCCCGAGTGCTTAGACGGCAGGGTCAAGACACTCCATCCTAAAATACATGCCGGTATCCTCGCCATGCGGGACAACGAGAAACACATGCGGCAGCTGAAGGAGCTGGGTGTTGAGACAATTGACGTCGTGGCAGTGAACCTGTATCCCTTTAAAGCGACAATCCAAAAGGAGGGCGTGACGCTTGCAGAGGCTATCGAGAACATCGACATTGGCGGCCCGACCATGCTGAGGGCAGCTGCAAAGAACTGGCAGGATGTGGCGGTGATTGTCGATGCGGCTGATTATACAACGGTACTGGAGCAGTTGAAAAACGGCGGCGTGTCAAAGGATATGCACTTTAAGCTGGCGGCAAAGGTTTTTGAGAATACGGCGGCTTATGACGCTCTCATTGCGGCCTATCTGCGCGAGCAGATAGGAGAGGAGAAATTCCCCGAAAAGCTCACGCTTACATTTGAAAAAAAGCAGCCCATGCGTTATGGAGAAAACCCCCATCAGGATGCATGTTTCTATGGAGAGGCACTGCCTGTGCCCGGTTCTCTCGCCACGGCAGAGCAGCTCAACGGCAAGGAGCTTTCTTATAATAATATTAACGATACAAACGGCGCTCTTGATACGCTGCGTGAGTTCAAGGGTGAGATTGCCGTGGTGGGTGTAAAGCATGCAAATCCCTGCGGTGTGGCTGTGGGGGCGTCCGTTGCGGAGGCCTACAGGCGTGCGTACAATGCCGACCCTGTCTCCATTTTCGGCGGTATTGTCGTGACCAACGGAACAGTGGATAAAGAAACGGCGGAGGAGATGGTTAAGATTTTCCTGGAGATTGTCGTGGCTCCGGATTATACGGATGATGCGCTGGAGGTTTTGAAAACGAAGAAAAACCTGCGCGTTCTGCGGTTGCCTTCCATTGCAGCCGAGGTTAAAAATGCTTTTGATATGAAGAAGGTTTTGGGAGGACTTTTGGTACAGGATTACAATACTTCGCTTTTGGGAGACGAGCTGAAGATCGTGACGAAGCGCAAGCCCACCGAAAAAGAGATGGAGGATCTTCTGTTTACGTGGAAGATCGTCAAGCATACCAAATCCAACGGTATTGCAGTCGGCAAGGATAAAGCGTCGCTTGGCATAGGGCCGGGGCAGGTGAACAGAATCTGGGCGACGAATTCCGCTATAGAACGCAGCGGAGAAGACGTGAAAGGCGCGGTTTTGGCGTCCGACGCATTTTTCCCGTTTGACGACTGCGTAGAAGCTGCGGGACAGGCGGGCATCACGGCAATCATCCAGCCCGGCGGCTCCATTAAGGACGAGGATTCGATCAAGAAGTGCGATGAATACGGGATCGCTATGGTATTCACCGGAATGCGCCATTTTAAGCACTGAGCAGGAGGCGGGAATAAGATGAGAAGAATTCTCGTTGTCGGCAGCGGCGGACGTGAACATACGATTATATGGAAATTGGCGGGCGAAGGAAGGGAGCTATTCTGTGCCCCCGGCAACGGCGGCATTTCGGACATGGCTGTCTGCGCGGACATCAAGGCGACCGATGTGGAAGGCATGGTCGATTTCGCAAAAAAAGAGAAAATAGATCTGGTTTTTGTAGCGCCTGACGATCCCTTGGCTTTGGGCATGGTGGATGCTATGGAGGAAGCAGGGATACGCGCTTTTGGGCCGAATAAGGCGGCCGCCATCATTGAGGCGAGCAAAGCCTACTCCAAAGAGATGATGAAGAAATACGGCATACCGACGGCGGATTACGAAATCTTCAGCGACATCCGGGCGGCCAGAGAATATGTAGCAGACTGTAAAATTCCTGTTGTAATAAAGGCCGACGGGCTTGCCCTCGGAAAAGGAGTGCTGATCTGCAATACTCGTGAAGAAGCATACGAGGCTTTGGACACGATTATGGAACAGAAGATTTTCGGCGATGCGGGAAACAAAGTTGTTATAGAGGAATTTATCACAGGCCCGGAGGTGTCGGTTTTGACGTTTACCGACGGAAAAACGATACTTCCCATGGCGAGCGCACAGGATCATAAGCGTGCGCTGGACGGGGATGAAGGGACAAATACAGGAGGAATGGGCACGTTTTCACCAACTCCTAAATACACGGCTGAAATCCAGAAGGAGGTCGAGGAGAAGATCATAAGGCCTACGGTGGATGCCCTGAACAGCGAGGGAAGAACGTTTAAGGGCGTTATTTTCTTCGGCCTGATGCTGACGGAAGAAGGCCCTAAGCTGCTGGAATACAACGCAAGGCTGGGAGATCCGGAGGCGCAGAGCGTTTTGTTTCGCATGAAAACAGACCTGCTGACCGTTATAGATGCTGTGATAGACGGAACGCTGGACGAGATAGAGCTGGAGTTTTGCGAGAAATCGGCGCTGTGTGTGGTCATGGCCTCCGGCGGCTATCCCGGAAAATACGAGACAGGGAAAGAGATTACGGGCTTGGAAGATGTAGATGAGGACGTGATGGTATTTCACGCGGGTACGAAAAAGGCTGACGGGAAGTATTATACGGCAGGAGGACGCGTTCTGGGGGTATCGGCAAAGGGAAAAACCATAGAGGATGCGCGGAAAAAGGCTTATGATAATGTGAAGAGGATTTCCTTTGAGGGGGCGCAATACAGAAGCGATATCGGAATTAAATGATTTTTGTCTGGGAGTTTCATGCAAGGGCGGCATCGTTTTTTCAAGGCGGTATCGCCCTTTATCATTTCAAAATTATGAGCAGGGGCCATTGTAATCTGATATAATTCAGACAGGACTATTTGCTTGAGCTGCCCTTTCACATCAGAGCAGAAACTGTATTTTTAAGGAGACGACTAAGTTATGAAAATTCTCATACTGGAATCCAGCACCTCTTCAGCCAAGGCAATGTTTTACGATACAGACGGTATAAGCCGCGTCGTTACGGAGCCTTATGGTTTTTATGATACCGCGCGTCAGGATGCAGATACAGTTTGGGCAAAAACGCTTAAGGCGGGAAAATGCGTGTTAGCGAGCGAAACTGTCGATATGATTGCGCTTTCGGGTACATATCACAGCGTAATGGTATGCGACGGGGAAATGCGGCCAAAGACGGCTGTATATCAGTGGCCTTTTACAGGCGCGTCAGATATATGTGCAGAGCTGAAAAAGGAATATGCAGCGGATTATTACACACGGACAGGATGTATGATAAATGCTGTTTACCCCTCATTTAAGTTGGTTTGGATGAAACGGAACGGCATTCCGACGGATGGCTTTATTATGGGGCAGGGGACATACAATTTTTACCGCGCTACAGGGAAAAGAAAAATAATGGACAGCATGGCATCCGGCACAGGGCTGTTTTCAATTATAACCCGCGACTTCGATGAGGACATCTTGCAAGCCGTGGGAATCAGACGCGAACAGTTGAGTGAAATCGTAAAATTTACCGACACTTCCCCGCTATGCAGCGAAACGGCGGCGCTGTTGGGACTGAAGAGCGGCATACCGGTTGTGCCGACGGGCCCGGACGGCGGATTAAATCAGATTGGTGCCGGTGCGCTTGGGGATGGAATTATGACTTTTTCAGTCGGAACCAGCGGAGCCATGCGTCTGTCTACAGCCATTCCCAGACTTTCCCGAAACCGTTCGACATGGTGCTACCGTTCACCGGATGGTTGGATGAGCGGAGGGGCTACGTCCGGTTGCTGCAACTGTGTGGATTGGGCCAGAAGTTCTTTTTTGGGTGGACAATCTTTTGCGGATATAGAAAAAAACATTCCAAGAAAGCCGTGGGAGACGCCGGTTTTCCTTCCCTTTATTTTTGGGGAGAGATGCCCCGGATGGGACGATGGGCGAAAGGGGGGATTTTTGTCTATTGAACCGGATCACAGCGGGTTGGACATGTATCACGCTGTACTGGAAGGTGTGCTGTATAATCTTTTGCAATGCCTCAGGGAGCTGGAAGCGCTGAACGGAAGACCGCGTGCGGTCAAACTGTCCGGCGGAATTGTACACTCGTCATATTGGACGCAAATGTGTGCGGATATTATGGGACTGCCTATGGATGTTTCCTGTATGGAGCAAAGCTCCATGACAGGGGCGGTGGCCGAAGCGCTTACAATCGCCGGGGAAATCCCGGGACTCCGAGCCTTTAAAACGCCGGAGGAGAGACGGATTTCTCCGAATTTTGAAGTACATGAGGAATACATGAAAAAATACGAGGCATATTTGAGGGAATATACGGTATACAGATGATGACCGTACATATGATTGTAAGAAAGCGTTAGAATTGCGGCGTTTTTGATTTAGGAACCGGTACAGGAAAAGGGCGATATTAAAGCGGAACGGATAAAAAACATTTTTCAATGGACGTATAAGGCATATGATGAAACAGAATACCGGTTTACGAAAAGGAGGAAATGTTATATAATAGTTAAAGTCTTATTAAGATAATGATAATGTATTTTAACGGAGCGAAATATGAACCTGGAAATTTTCAGACATATTGACGATGTCATAGAACTGTATGAGGGCAAGAGCGATATATACAAGCTGATTGCCGAGGAAATACAGGATTTTTTTGAAAAGAATGTATTTTCAAACAGCAAATACACTCTGAATATGATCTACCGCCTGAAATCAATAGAGAGTATACGGGAGAAGCTGGTTCGGAACAACTATCTGAGTCAAGCCGACAGCGTGGAAGACGTCATGTCTATTTTTCAGGATCTCATCGGATTCAGAATTGAGTGCAAATTTATTGACGATGAAAAATACGTATATAACCTGTTGGTGGAGATGTTTTCAGAGACGGACGACGGGGTCTATTTCTACGAACCCACTATGCCGAAGATCAGGCTGAAAATGAGCGACGAACAGCCCCAAAAGCAAAAAAACGGGTTTGATATCTATAAAATGGACGGCATTTTTATGCTGGGCAAGGAGCCTGTGAGATTTGAGCTGCAAATCAAAGCGTTGGTCAACAGCTTTTGGGGAGAAATCGAACACAGGATTATTTATAAAAACAATTCCTATCTGATTGAGGACGGTTTTGTAGAGGATTTGATGATGTCCATCAAGAAAAGCCTCAACATGATCGATTCCCAGCTTTACGTGCTTTATAAACGGTTTAAACGTGCAGAGGGCGTCGATTTTGAGCGCAACAATGCAAAGACTGTCGAAAAATTTATTGCGAAAATGGTGTATGATACGTTCTCCTCTATGATGCGGGAACAGGTTGGCTTTTCCATTGATTTTAAAAAGTGCTGTGACGCAGTGGTGCGGTATATTATGGTGAAAAACCATGCGGACGACATGGAAGCGCAGGGAAAGGTTATGATCGACCTGTTCAACAGCGTAAATGAGATTGCAGGCAGAGACGTGCGTGTGGACGGACAGATAGAATTTGACAGAAAAATTGAGTTTGACGATGTATTCTGCGATAATATTGCTAAGACAGTAGTGCGCTTTGTAAATCTGAATTTCAGATGGCATTTGTTTTGTCTGGTATTATTCAGCCTTCATCCGGAGCAGTCCAAGGAGGAGGTTTTGGAGTCCTATATTACTTATTACAAGGCGGAGCTGTATTCCAACCGTTCGTTTGCGCTGCTGGAGGGATATGAAGACGGAGACGCGGTGAAAAAGGACCTTTTAGACGCTTTTTCTGAAGTATTCAGGGAACGGAAGCGCATAGAATATATCTGTGAAAAGGGAATGGCTACGGCGCACAGGGCATTGAACAGCATGGTGCCGAAAATTGTGGATGAACTGGAATACGGGACGCGATGGAGCGACATCTGCGACGACTGTATTGCGGAATTTATGGTAAGTTCCGCAATATAGCAAACAGTCTGAGACGAGTAACATTTTGCTTTCCGGGCATTGGAATACAACTGATGTGCGGGGGGAGGCGGAATGGTTTTATATGCCATGTATACGGGCGGTTCTCAAATGCCTGAGCGCAGACGCTCGGTAAGCTCAGGGTCGGGCTTGACGGTGATGGTCGTGTGTCCGTCATACAAAACCATGCCCGGTCTGGCGCCGTTGGCTTTCCAAACGTGAGAGCGCGGGGCATAGTCTATATCCGTCTTGCCCGAGGACTTTGCTTTGGAAAGCGTTGCGGCAATCGTGGCGGCTTCAAAAATTGCGGTTTCGCTGGGCTGTTTTCCCTTCGTAAACAGGATGACATGAGAGCCGGGAATGTTTCGTCCATGGAACCAGAGGTCGTCCTTGCCGGCAACACGCATCGTAAGGGCGTCATTGCCGCGACTGTTCCGGCCGGCAAGGATGGAAAATCCGTCGCTGGACGTAAATTGATATGGCGAGGAAAGTGGGTCGCTCCTCTTTACCTTATCCTGATGTCCGGCAGGAAGATATCCATATTTCTCCAAATCCAGACGAACTTCCTCTAAATCCTCCGGTGTAGCGGCGGAATTTGTGCAGTATTCCAAATCGTCCAGATATTTGAGCTCGTCACTGTACAGGACGCTCTGTTTTTTGGCGACAATCAGAGCGTTTTTCAGCTTTCCAACACGTTTAAAATACTTGGTGGCATTTGCCGAAGGAGAAAGCTTTTCGTCCAGAGGAACCACGACGGGTTCGTTGGTGTAGTAATTCAGCAATTCCGCGCTTTTCATGCCGCGTTTAATTGCGTAGATGTTTGCTGTGATGAGTTCACCGTATATCCGGTATTTTTCAATATTTTGCGCAGAAGCCAGCGTTTCGTTTTGAATTTTAAGCTTTTTGGAAATCCGTGCCCTGTTCTTTTTAATTGCGGAAAGAAGTTTGTTTTTTCCGGCATTCATGGCGGAGATTTCCCTGCGGAGGGCGTAATAGCCGTCCACAGCTTCGTTCATTGTCTTATAATAGATTCGTCCCGCTTCGGAATAGGCAGCATAGGGGACGACACTGTAAAAAACGGGGAGTCCGGCTCCGTTTTTTTGAAGGCAGGGGCGGGAGAATGCCAGATTTTGTTTTAGATATTCGGCGATAAAAGAGGCAAGAGAACGGGCCTCGGCCTCATTTGTGAACTGGGGCGCTTTGCCGCTGTATTTTTTTTGAAGGATATCCTCGGCAGTCTGATGGGAGATGCCCTGAAGGCTGTCGCAGACCGCATGTGAAACAGGGCTTTCCATAAGACGCCGGGCCATATCGGAAATGTCGGCGGTCAGCGGATCAAGCTTTTCCGAAGGGGGAAAGCTGTATTTCATACCGGGCAAAACCTGACGGACACGGCTCACATCAAACGATACGTGTTTGAGACTTTCCATAATTTTGCCATCGACATTGAGCAGCATAATATTACTGTGCTTGCTCATGATTTCGACGACGAGATCATACCAGACGACAACACCCATCTCATCCTTTGCGGAAATTGAAATGGAAACAACACGATCCATGCCACACTGAGAGAAGCCCTCAATTCGGCCGTTGCCAATGTATTTGCGCAGGAACATGCAGAAATTCGGCGCAGTTTTGGGATTGTCGCGCTTCATATCGGTGAGGTGTATCCGGCAGTCGGATGCGTTGGCTGAGAGAACAAGCTGCTTTTTGCCTGATAGAGTATGCAGGCGCAGAACAATTTCATCAGATGCCGGTTGCTGAATCTTTTCTATTTTTGCGCCCGTCAAAGAGGAGAGTTCCTCTACGATTTTATGGAGCGTCACACCGTCCATTGTCATAATCAATACCTCTTTCCTATATATCGTTATTTATTCTAACAGACTTGCATAAAAGGCGCAATATGCCTGCATAGGCTGTAAAAAGTAAAAATATAGATATGTTAGAAAGGAAAAAGGGGGAATTATGATGAAAAATGGCATAGCGGCATTGCTGATCTCGGCGGGGCTTCTGCTGGCAGTAAGCGGATGCGCGGCAAATCAACCGGAGGAGCAGATACCCGTCAGCGGGAAATCTGATAAGAGGGAGTCAGTCGTCTATTATGAGCAGGCGGACGGATATCTGGTTCCAGTGTCGGTAGAGACGGACTGGGGAGACGACATGCTGGAAGGTCTTCTCGGATATATGGTTGCCGGAGAGCAAACCGATCACGCGTTGGAGGAGAGTGGATTATCCGCAATGCTGCCGGCGGATACGGTGATTGCCGCAGATTTTCAGGATGGGACGGCAACGGTAGATATCCAGTCGGGAAGGCTTGCTGATATGAGTGAGAAGCGAAGTGAAAATATAGTCGCCGCAGTAGTCAGTACGGCCTGCCAATTTGATTCTGTTGACGCTGTCCAGATCCGTCTGAACGGCGAAGCCAACAAGCTGGGGACAGTCGATATCAGCGAGCCTTTTGAAAATATTGACGTAAATCCGGCTTATGCGCAGGACGAGGGCTTTTCGCCGGTGAAGGTGTACTATAAAACGGTTGACACAGGGCTGATGGTACCGGTGACAAAATATGCCCCCAATCCGGACGCCAGTACGGTAGTGCGGGCGATGATGAAAAAACACAGTGACAGCGAACTGATGACACTTTTGCCCGAGGGAGTAGAACTGATATCGGTCGAGACAGATTCGGATGGAGTGGTAACAGTGAATTTTTCCAAAGAAATTTTAGAGCTGAATAAATCGTCCGAGAAGGAAGAAAAGTTTTTTAAGGGGCTGCGCAGTGCATTGATGAATCTGGAGGGTGTGACAGACGTAGTGGTGCTGGCAGATGGGGAGCTTTATGACTGTCAGGTAGACACCGAAACGGTTTTCGGAAACAAAATTGTCAATTATGAGAATTTCAGCGAAGAACAAAACAGTTAGAAAGAATATTTTTAAGGATATCGGGCACTGCACTTGCGTGGCGGAACAAAGTGATATAAAATAAACTGTAAGAAGCTTAAAAAGCTTAAAATACACATGGAGATGAAAGATGAACAGAGCAGATATGAGGGGAGACGCAGATTTAAGGGA
>QAKS01000098.1 GCA_003343685.1 Clostridiales bacterium
ACCGGGGGCGTTGCTGTTATAATTAATCGCCAAAGTCCTCTACGACCTTGGGCGGAACGTGCTTGAACAGCGGGCTCACCGTAACGCGCTCATGGATGCGGAGAACAACCTCGGCAAACAGGGGAGCAACGGAAACAGTAATCATCTTCTTGCTCGGCAAGAGATAGGGATTTTCTACGGTGTCTGTGCTGATGAGCAGTTCGATGGGACTTTCGTCGATTTTCTTGACGCCCTTTTCCCGAAGCATGTTATGGGCAAGACATGCGACAATATGATTGGCGCCTTTTGCCTTCAGCACACGCGCAATGTCTACAAGCGTACCGCCGGAAATGGTGAAGTCGTCTACGATCATGCAGTTTTTGCCCTTTACATCGCCGATCAGCTCCAATACCTGAGCGTTCTCGTCATGTGCAGTACGGGTTTTGTCGCCGATGGCAACAGCCGCGCCGAGATAATCCGCATATTTCCGCGCGTCTTTCGCAAAGCCCGCGTCGGGAGAAACCACTACCATGTCCTCGTTAAAGAAATCCATGCCCTTTACATATTCGCACAGAATGGGAAGGCTCAGCAGGTGGTCGGTGGGGATACGGAAGAAGCCCTGCACCTGCGGGCTGTGCAGATCCATGGTGATCACTCTGTCGGCGCCTGTGGCCTCTATGCAGTCCGCGCAGACGCGCGCTCTGATGGAGACACGGGGCTCGTCCTTCTTATCGCCCTTGGCATACCCGAAATAGGGGATAATCGCCGATACGCTGCTGGCGCTGGCGCGCTTAAAGGCGTCCATCCAGAAAAGGATTTCCACAAGCTCGTTGTTGGGGTCCAGCCCAATCGGCTGAACTAAAAAAACGTCCTTATCACGGACAGTTTCTTTGATACGTATAAATATGTTACCGTCTGAAAAATGAATAACTTCAGAGGCCCCCAGCTCTGCGCCCAGATATTTACACATCTTCTTGGCGAATGAGATTCCGGAGCTGCCGGCAAAAATTTTGATGTCTCCCTGTTCGGAATGCATTTGAAGTGACCTCGCAACAAAAAATTTACGCTGCCGCCCACAGAACGGCTTCGCAATTTCATTATATCATAAGCCGCAGAGGCTTTCAATCATAATAAGTTAAAATTTTTAATGTATTTTAAAAATGTGCCCCATATTTACATTTTTGCTTAATTGGGAAAGAACTGCTGCATAAAACGCTCGGTTGAACATCCGTCGCAGGCGCCCATAAATTTTTTGCGAAAGGCCGCCATCAGCTCCCTGTCGAAATCCGCGTCGGCAGAGAGAATGTACGCTGCCAGCTCTTCGCAGGTTTCGGCAATTCTGCCGGGAACCATAGACGCATAGTCATAGTAAAAATCGCGTTCGGCAATATAGGCTTGCAGGTCATAAGCATAGAAAACCATCGGCCGGTCCATGAGCGAAAACTCGAAGATCAGTGAGGAGTAATCGGAAACGCAGATGTCCGCAAGAGAGAGCATTTCGTTAATCTGCATTTCGCTGCTGACGTCGCAGGCAAACCCCGTGCAGGACGCTGGAATTTCCACAGCCTCGGATACAAACGGGTGCAGTTTCAGCACAAGGCCGTAATGATCTCCCAGACGCTCGTGCAAAAGGGGAAGGTCGAATGCGTTCTTGTCGTTGTGAGCCAGATCTGCGTCTGCTCCGCGGAAGGTAGGCGCATAGAGAACGAGCTTTTTGCCTTTCATCTCCGGGTGAAGGGAAAAGAATTTAGAACGGGCGCTCTGCTGAAAAGACGGATCAAAAAATTCATCGGTTCGCGGAATTCCCGTGGGATGGATGATGGAAATATCGCAGTGATAGGCCTCGGCATATTTTTCCCGGATTGCTTCACTGCTTGTGATGGCACCGGTATAGCCTCTGTGGGCACGCGAAAGCCGGGCTTCGCCTGCGCTCATGCCCCATGTTTTACCGATACAGGAATAGCCCCACTTTTTAAACGCGCCGCAGGCGTGCCACAGCTGAATGAGCTGTGTACCCCGGCGGGGACGGTTTGCATAGGCAGGCAGAAAATAGTCCTCCAGCAGAACGGCTCCGCAGGCAGCGTAGTCGATCGTAAACCGCGTGTAATCCCTGAGCCGGTTTAGCAGACCCTGCTGAAAATTGACATAAGCCACGGTCGTATATCCGCGCGCGTCCAGTTCCCGTTTTATGGCGGCGAGATTAGGCTCAAGCGCCGGATGTCTGTCGGAAACCAGCACAATTTTGTTTTGATCCCTGCGCCGGAAGCGGGCAAACAGAAATACGGCAGGCAGGTAAATGCGGTGTATCAGCAATTTTTTGACGTTTTTCCAAAGGCGGCTCATAGGCGCCCTCCCAATGTGTGCCGGTGACGGGCAAACAACGCGCTGACGTCTTCCCGAAGGCGGTGGCTGCCGCGGGTTTCTTTCGAGATAGCGGTGCCGTGGCGCATGCCGCCGTGATAGTCGCTGCCCTGCGTGACGAAAAGGCCGTATTTATCGGCCAGCGCAAGATATTTTGCGACGTCATCATCGGAGTGAGCGGGATAATAGGCTTCGATGCCGCCGAGCCCCTCACTTGTGAGGCGTGCGGCCATTTCATCGTCGTCGTGATAATGGGCCTGCATGGGATGGGCCCATACAGCCTCGCCGCCGGCGTTTCTGATGAGGGAGATCGCCTCTTCGCTGGAGATCTTGCGGCGGATGACCCAGCCCGGCTTGCCCGGCTCCAAAAAAGTGCGATAGGCCTCCTCCTGGCCCGGAGCGTAGCCTGCCAAATAGAGCGCCGTGGCGATATGGGGGCGGCCCATGACGCCGTCTCCCGCGATTTCACGCACCTTTTCAAGAGAAATGCGGTAGCCCTCTTTTTGGAGCTTGTACACCATTTGCGCCACGCGCTCTTCCCGCTCGTGTGCCAGCTCTGCAAGGCGGGCGACAAGGGCGGGATGCTTTTCGTCGAAGCCGTAGCCCAGAATATGGAGCTCGCCGTCATACTGAACGGTGAATTCCATGCCGCTTATGGCGCAGAGGCCGAGGTTCCGGGCGGCGGAAAGGTATTCCGATACGCCGCCCTGTGTATCGTGATCCGTCAGCGCGGCATAAGAAAGACCGGCTTCTTTGCAGGCCTCTGCCAGCTCGCAGGGGGAAAGAGAGCCGTCCGAAACGGTGGAATGCATGTGCAGGTCTATTTTCATTTCAGCTTTGCGTTCGCTTTCTGCTGGAATTTTTCGGCGTCTATAATAAACCGGTCGTGGGTGGCTGTGCCGATTCTGTCGGCTTCGTCCTTTGCCTCAATGAGAAAGGATATCTTTCGCCGATCGACGGCGGTAACGGTTGCGGTGACGGTCACGGTCATGCCGATCGGCGTGGCGGCGTCATGGGTGGTGCTGATGCGGACACCGACGGTGGACTGCCCCGGCTCCAGCTCGGGTGCAACACACTCCATGGCGGCTTCCTCCATAAAAGCCACCATCATTGGCGTGGATAATACGTCAGCCAAACCGCTGCCCACGATGCGCGCGCTGTGTTCCGGCCTTACCGTTTTGACAATTGTATGGGTCATATTTTCCCTGATCATATATATCCTCCAAAAATTATTTTACTGATTGATGCACGAATTGACGAACGACAGCAGGTCGGCATAGACGGTAGCTTTGCCTCTCTCGTTTAAAATTTCGTGCCGCATTCCCGAATACTCTTTATAGATCACCTGTGCGCCGGCCGTTTTCATCTTGGCGGCTTCGGCCCGGGAACCCTTGCCGTATCCGGCGACGGGATCGTCGCTCCCGACGGCAATCATAATGGGTACGTTTTTGGGAATTTTTGCGTAATAATTCTTTGCAAAAACAATTTTGCTCATGGAAAGCAGGTCGCGGAAACCGGAGGTGGAAAACGTGAAGCCGCATAAGGGGTCTTGATCATAGGCGGCGACCACCTCCTCGTCGGAGCAGATCCAAGCATTCGGGCTTGCCGCGTTCGGAATCCGGCGGTTGTGGCGCCCAAAAGCCGTTTTCTGGAGAAATTCGCTGATGCCTTCGGGGTCGTGCCGCCTGATTTGTGCGTTCAATATGATTTCGGAAATTGCCATATGCTTCGGCTTTTCTACAAGGCCGAGCAGAAGGCATCCGGCGAGCTCCTGACCATGCTTTGCCAAATAGATCCGCGCAATCAGCGAGCCCATGCTGTGACCCAGCAGGACATGGGGGAGGCCGCCTGTTTCCGCAGCGGCAAGCTCGGCGGTGCGGCGCACATCGCCCAGCATGTAGCGCCAGCCCTGCTCCTCCGCCATAAAGCCGAGCTGCGCGTGTTCCGCAGTACGTCCGTGACCCAGATGATCGTTGGCGTATACGGCGAGGCCGCTGTCTGTCAGAAAGCGGGCAAAGTCGTCGTATCGGTCCATATACTCCGCCATGCCGTGAACAATCTGCACCACGCCGCGGGGTTGGCTGTCGGGCAGGTATTTGTAAATCGCAACAGAACTTCTGCCGTCCTGACTTTCTTTATAAACAATTGTTTTATTCACGGCTTTCTCCATATAAAATATTATAACTTATTACTATAAACATTATCATAATGCAGTGCTGTTTTCAATGCAATTTTTTCGGAGAATGGGAGTGTTTCTTGACAAAGCGCTTAAATAGTATATAATCATATCTATAAAACGGAGGGCATGATAAATGGCTATAGAATTTTTCCATATCTCGGAGACCGATCTCGACATGATTGATCAGATCGTCGAGCTCGAGAAGCGCCTGTCGAGGAACAACAGCGGGCTGACGGCCTTTGAGGTGAACGCATATGTCCGCTATGGCCGGGTATACAGTGCTGTCGATTATGACGAGGTTGTAGGCTGCGCATATTTTATGAAGGATTTTGACAATCCGGGCAAGGTATATCTGTTTGGCCTGCTGGTAGACCCGAAGGAGTCCGGCAGAAAGCTGGGGCAGAACCTGCTCATGAGCGCTTTTGCCGACCTGAAGGACTCGGGCCTCAGAATGGCGGAGGTTATGGTACATCCGTCCAATAAGGGGGCGATACGTGTGTATCGGGACGAGCTTGGCTTCAACCTGATGAACAACAGCGAGGACGCAGACGAGGCGGATGAATATCTGATCATGCGCCGCATGCTGTAGCAGCGCGGAGGAGAAATGCTATTAGCGGCTTCGGTCGCTTTTTTTGCCTGCAGATTTGGGGCTTCGGCGGCTCGTCGGCGCCTTCTTTCGTATTTGCAGGCGGAGCAATGAGCAGAGAGGCGGAAAAATGAAATTATTTGTTATGGTTTTAAACAAAACGGAAGTTCTGGACGATCTGATGGCGCGGTTTGCTTCCGACGATATCTGCGGATGCACCATACTGGAGAGCACGGGTATGGCGCAGGAGCTGTGGGGGAGCGGCCATGAGGAGGAGGAAATCTCCTTTCTGCGCGGGCTTAGGAGCTTTATCGACGGGAAGTCGCGGCAGGGCAATAAGACCATCTTCACGGTTCTTCGGGATGACCAGATGGACACTGTGATCAAGGCGGTGGAGGATGTGGTCGGTGATCTGCTGGGAGAGGACAACATCGGAATCATGTTCAGCGTGCCGATCGACTATGTGTGCGGAAAGGGGCTTCTCAAATGAGCGAGCTCTTTTATCTTGGGATTATGCTGTTTGCCGGACTGCTTTTCGGCAGGCTGGCAAAGCTCATCCACCTGCCTAATGTGACGGGATATCTGGTGGCGGGGCTTGTTCTCGGGCCCTTTGTGACCGGTGTGATCCCGCAGGGGACGGTGGAGGGTCTGGATATTGTGTCCGACATTGCGCTCGGCTTTATTGCCGTGTCCATCGGTTCCGAGTTCAAGTTCAGCTACTTTAAGAGGGTAGGCGCCTCGCCCATCGTCATTGCGGTGTTTGAGGGCGTTATGGCAATTGCTGCGGTGGCTGCGGCGCTTATGCTGTTCGGGTTTGACATTTCTCTGGCACTGCTTCTGGGCGCGATCGCCTCCGCAACTGCGCCTGCCGCCACGGTGATGGTGGTGCGGCAATACAAGGCAAAAGGCCCGGTGACGGAGACGCTCATGTCGGTGGTGGCGCTGGACGATGCCGTGGCGCTGATGGGCTTCGGATTTGCCGTGGCCGCGGTGAAGGCGATGGCAAACCCGTCGGCAGATATTGCAATGTCTGTTTTACAGCCTTTTATAGATGTGGCGCTGTCGCTGGGGATCGGCGTTGCGCTTGGTTTTGTGCTGTCGTTTCCATACCGCTGGTTCAAGAAGGACGGCAACAGACTGTGTATCATTGCAGGCTCGGTATTTGTGACGGTGGCGCTCTCTGAACTGGTGGGCGGGAGCAGCCTGTTGTCCAGCATGGCGCTTGGAGCGACGCTTGTCAACGTCACGCGGGCGACGCCGCGCGTAATGGCGGCGCTGGACAGGGTTACGCCGCCGATCTTTATGCTGTTTTTCGTCGTGTCGGGAGCCTCTCTCGATATTTCGGTGCTGCCGTCGATCGGACTGGTCGGCGTGATCTACCTGTTGGCGCGCGTTGCGGGAAAGATGGGCGGCGCGTGGCTTG
>QAKS01000095.1 GCA_003343685.1 Clostridiales bacterium
AAAAGCGCTGCGGAAAGATCACCGCAGCGGCAGAAGAGGCGAAGGCCTCGGGAGGGATGGATGAAAAACGCAATTGTTACGGGAGGCAGCCGGGGCATCGGCAGGGCCATTGCCCTGCGTCTGGCAGAGGACGGCTGCAACGTAGTACTGTCTTATAAAAGCAACGATCAAGCGGCAGAGGCCGTGGCGGAGGAAATCCGCGCCATGGGACGCGAAGCTCTGCTGTTTAAGGGAGACGTGTCGCGATTCGGCGTGGCGGCGGATTGTACGAAACTGTGTGTGAGCGCACTGGGAAGCATAGATATTCTCGTCAACAGCGCGGGCATCACAAGAGACGGCCTCGCCATGCGAATGAGCGAGGAGGACTTTGACGCCGTCATTGAGACGAACCTGAAGAGCGCCTTCAATATGTGCAGACACGCCCTAAAGAGCATGGCGAAAAAGCGCTTTGGCAGAATCATCAATATTGCAAGCGTAGCCGGGACGAATGGAAACGCCGGTCAGGCCAACTACTCCGCCAGCAAGGCGGGACTGATCGGTCTCACAAAGAGCCTTGCCAGGGAAATGGCAGGGCGGGGCATCACCGTCAACGCCATTGCGCCGGGCCTGGTGGAGACGGATATGACTGCGGCTATGAGCGACAGCGCGCGGGAACAGCTGGTGGGGCTGGTGCCGATGAAGCGCATGGCAAAGCCTGAGGAAATAGCGGCGGCTGCCTCCTATCTCGTCGGAGACGGCGGCGGATATGTGACGGGGCAGGTTTTGAAGATAGACGGCGGCCTGTTCATATAGGCTGCTCTATATATTTATTTTGGAGGCTTACGCCTCCCGTAATTATATTTTTTATACGAGAGGAATCATTCAATGAGGAGAGTAGTAATCACCGGAATCGGCGCCGTCACCCCGGTGGGGAACAGCGCCGGAGCCATGTGGGAAGCGATGAAAGCGGGAAAAAACGGCATAGACGCCATAAGTCTCGTGGACGTGTCCGACATGGCGGTGAACGTCGCGGGCGAGGTGAAAAATTTCGACGCGACCGAGTACATGGACAAAAAGCTTGCGCGCCGGATGGACCGGTTCTGTCAGTTCGGCTGCGCGGCGGGAATCATGGCTATGAAGGATGCGGGCTTTACGGAAGAGACCATGCCGGATAAAAAGCGTTTTGGCACACTCGTCGGCAGCGGAATCGGCGGCCTCGCCACTGTTGAAAAGGAGGTCGGCATTCTGAGAGAAAAGGGACCAAAGCGGGTTTCGCCGCTGTTTGTACCCGTGATGATCTCAAACATGATCTCCGGAAATCTGGCAATTATGTTTGACCTGCGGGGTCATTCCACCTGTGTTGTGACGGCATGCGCCACGGGAACAAACGCCATCGGAGATGCGTTCCGGCTGATTAAGCACGGCTATCAGGATGCCATGCTGACCGGAGGTGCGGAGGCGACGATCACGAGGCTGGCTTTCTCGGGCTTTCTTGGACTTTCGGCGCTGTCTACGGCAGAGGACAAAGACAGAGCGAGCATTCCCTTCGATAAGGAACGCACGGGCTTTGTTATGGGAGAGGGGTCCGGCGTGCTGGTGCTGGAGGAGTATGAACACGCGAAGAAGCGCGGCGCGAAAATCTACGCCGAAGTTCTGGGCTATGGCGCGACCTCGGACGCATACCATATGACGGCGCCGCGGCCGGACGCCGAGGGCGCGGCCGACGCCATGCGTCTTGCCATGGAGGAGGGCGGCATTTCCCCGGAAATGATCGGCTATATCAACGCCCACGGCACCTCTACGGAATACAATGACAAATTCGAGACGAAGGCGATTAAAGACGTGTTTGGAGAAAATGCGCCGGCCGTGTCGTCTACAAAATCCATGACGGGACACATGCTGGGCGCGGCGGGCGCCGTGGAGGCCATTGCTGCAGCGCTGGCTATAGACGACAGCGTGGCGCCGCCGACCATCAACTACCGTGTGCCGGACGAGGCGTGTGATCTGGACATCGTGCCCAATGAGGCTCGCAGCATGAATATCGACTATGCGCTGTCCAATTCTTTCGGTTTCGGCGGACATAACGGATGCCTGCTGCTTGGAAAGGTAAAGTAAAGGAGCGTTGACAGATGGACAAAAAAGAACTGATGAAGCTCATAGAGAGCTTGGAAAAGACAAACTGGAATAAGCTGGAGATCTGCGAGAAGGGCTTTTCCCTTAAAATGGAGCGGGGTATGGCTTATGCCGTACCGGCGGTCATGCAGCCCGCAGCTGCGCCGGCGCCTGCTGTCCAGCCTATGGCTGCGGCGCCTGATGGGCAGGAGCAGCAGACTCCTGCAGCGCAGATGGAGAAAGAGGAAACACCTGCGGTTCCGAACGGCTGCGACCTGCGTTCTCCGTTGGTGGGGATTTTTCATAAAGCGGGCGATGTCGGCGTGGGAAGCACGCTTAAAAAAGGAGATATTGTCTGCATGATCGAGGCGATGAAGCTGATGAACGAGGTCGCCATGCCGGAGGACGGAGAAATCTATTTTATGGCGGCAGAAGAAGGGGATATGGTGGAATACGACCAGATTCTGGCCAGATATACAAAGAGGTAAAGAGGTAATCGGACGATGACACTGAACCAGGAACAGATTAAGGAGATTATCCCCCAGAGGGAGCCGTTTTTGTTTGTTGATGAGATGACAGAGCTGGAGCCGGGCAAAAGAGGCACAGGGCTGTGGCATCTCACGGGAGAGGAGTGGTTTTTCAAGGGCCATTTCCCGGGAAAAAAGATTACGCCGGGCGTGCTCATTACGGAGGCGCTGGCACAGACGGGCGCGGTCGTCATCAATTCTCACCCGAACTATAAGGAACTGATGGGGTTGTTCGGCGGCATAAAAAAAATGAAGTTTAAGCATCAGGTGCTTCCGGGAGATACGCTTGTAATGGAGATCGTCATTACCCGTACGTCGCGCATGGGCGGATATGCCGACGTAAAAGCCACGGTCAACGGACAGACAGCCGCAGAGGGGGAGATTATGACGGTATTTGCCCCTAAGATCTGAGGAGCAGGAGGATAACGGGAGAAAATCTATGATAAAAAAGGTGCTTATCGCCAACAGAGGCGAAATAGCGATACGGATTATCCGCGCATGCAGGGAGATGGGCGTGAGAACCGTGGCGGTCTACTCCACAGGCGACACGGAAGCGCTCCATGCCCAGTTGGCGGACGAGGCGGTGTGCATCGGCCCTGCCTCGCTCAAGGAAAGCTATCTTAACACATACGCCATACTTTCGGCGGCAGAGGCAACCGGAGCCGACGCCATTCATCCGGGGTATGGATTTTTGTCTGAGAACAGTAAGTTTGCACGGGTGTGTATGAAAAGCGGCATTAAGTTCATCGGCCCCGCGCCCGAGGCAATGGAGCTGATGGGCGACAAAATCACAGCGAGGAGGCTGATGAAGGAAAACGGCGTGCCGATTATCCCGGGTACAACGGATCCGCTGGAGACGCCGGAGGCGGCGGAGGAAACGGCTCGTGAGCTGGGTTTCCCCGTAATGATCAAGGCAAGCGCGGGCGGCGGCGGACGGGGCATCCGAAAGGTGACGCGTCCGGAGGACGTGCGCGATGCGTGGATGAGCGCGCGCGCCGAGGCCGAGGCGGCCTTTGGGGACGGCACGCTCTTTATGGAAAAGTGCATAGAAAACGGCAGACATCTGGAGGTGCAGATTCTGGCGGACGAGCACGGCAATGCAGTTCACCTGTTTGAGCGGGAGTGTTCTCTGCAGCGCCGCAACCAGAAGGTTATGGAGGAGGCTCCAAGCTGCTGTCTGGACGACGAAAGGCGCAGGGAAATGGGGGAGGCGGCCGTTCGCGCGGCGAGAGCCTCCGGCTATACCAATGCGGGAACGATCGAGTTTCTTGTGGATGACAGCGGCTACTATTTTATGGAGCTGAATGCCCGGGTACAGGTGGAGCATCCTGTGACGGAGATGGCGACCGGCATTGACATCGTCAAGGCGCAGCTTCTCATCGCGTCGGGAGAGCCGCTTTCCATCAGACAGGAAGATGTACGCCTGCTGGGGCACGCCATTGAGTGCCGGATCAACGCGGAGGATACGGATAAAAACTTCATGCCGTCCATCGGGCGGATCACGATGCTGCATGTGCCGGGTGGACCGGGCGTGCGGTTTGATTCCATGCTGTACAACGGCTATGAGATCCCGCCCTACTTTGATTCAATGGTGGGCAAGCTGATCTGCATGGACAGAGACAGGGAGGGCGCTATGGCAAAAATGCGCTCAGCTCTGACAGAAATGGTAATCGACGGTGTTGAGACCAATATCGACTTTCAGCTGGACCTTCTTACAAACAAGAAGGTGCTGCGCGGCGAGCTGGATACGGGGCTCGTAGAGCGCATTATGGAGGAAACGTAAGCTATGGGGATCTTCAACAAGGAGAAAACAGGCGCACAGCGCGCCAAGATCGCGCGCACCAATGCGCGGGCGGCCCGCGCCACGCTGAACATTACCAGCGAAGGCCCGCTCGTAGAGACGGGCGTGCTGGACGACCATGTATTTGACCGCTGTCCGTCGTGCAGAAACGTCGTTTATGCGGAAGATTTGGAGAAAAACAACAAGGTCTGCACAAATTGCGGGCATCATTTCCGCCTGACAGCGCGGGAGCGCATTGCTCTTTTGACAGACAGCTTCTGCGAGTTTGGAGCGGATGTGGTGGGGGGAGACCCGTTGGAGTTTCCCGGCTATCCCGAAAAAATCGGGGAAATCAGAAAAAAGACGGGTGAAAACGAAGGCATTACGACCGGCGTCGGAGAGATTGGCGGTGAAAAAGCCGTGCTCTGCGTCATGGACAGCGCTTTTATGATGGGCAGCATGGGAGCCGCCGTGGGAGAGAAGTTTACCCGTGCTGTGGAGAAAGCCATAGAGGAGAGGCTTCCCGTCATCGCTTTTACCGTATCCGGCGGCGCACGGATGCAGGAGGGGCTTGTTTCCCTGATGCAGATGGCGAAAACGTCTGCGGCGCTGGCGCGGCTTTCCGACGCGGGACTGCTGTATGTGGTTGTTATCACGGACCCGACGACAGGCGGTGTGACGGCAAGCTTTGCCATGCTGGGCGACATAACACTGGCGGAGCCGGGTGCGCTGATTGGCTTTGCGGGCAGACGCGTCATCGAGCAGACCATCGGGCAGGTGCTGCCCAAGGGCTTCCAGAGCGCCGAGTTCGCGCAGGAAAAGGGATTTGTCGATGCGATTGTGAAAAGGAACGATCTGAAGGACACGCTTCGTAAAATACTGGCGATACACAGGGGAGGTGAGCGGCTGTGACGAGGGAAGAGGTATGGCTTCGGGTGGAGCAGGCGCGGAATCCGAAGCGCCCCACAGCGAAATATTACATCTCGCGGCTCATGGAGGACTTTATCGAATTGCACGGGGACAGGGCGTTCGGGGATGACGGCGCCGTTATCGGCGGCATCGGTATGTTCCGCGGGACTCCCGTGACGGTGATCGGGCAGGAGAAAGGCTCGACCATAGAGGAAAAACGGGAACGCAACTTTGGCTGCGCCCATCCGGAGGGTTACAGAAAAGCCCTGCGGCTTATGGAGCAGGCGGAGAAGTTCCGTCGCCCCGTGATCTGTCTGGTAGATACCCAAGGGGCATACTGCGGGATCGGCGCGGAGGAGCGCGGCATGGGAGCGGCGTTGGCGGAAAATCTGGAAAAAATATCGGTGTTGAAAACGCCTGTGATCAGCGTGATCATCGGGGAGGGCGGCAGCGGCGGCGCGTTGGCTCTCGCCGCAGGAGACAGGGTCGCCATGCTGGAGAACTCCATCTATTCGGTGCTGTCTCCGGAGGGCTTTGCGAGTATTCTTTGGAAGGACGCGTCCAAGGCCAAGGATGCGGCGGTACACATGAAGCTGACGGCAAGAGAGATCTGCGATATGGGTATTGTGGACGAGGTGATCCGCGAGTTTGGCGGCGGTGCTCATCTGGTGCCGGAGAAGAGCGCGGAGGCCGTGGGAGACTGGCTGGAGCGGCAGATAAAAGAGCTGTCGCAAAAGGACTCAAAAACGCTTCTTGCCGAGCGGTATGCCCGGTACAGAAAATTCGGCGGGTGTACACAGCAATAGAGGCGCGAAGCGCCATTCATCGTTGCAAAGGATATATTGTAACTGAAAGACTGTCACTCGACCGAGCGCGAAGGGAAATCAGCGAGGCTCAAAAGCTTAGATTTTGTCAGCCGAGTGCGGTTTGCAAGAGAGAGCAAGAGCTTGCGAGGACGCGGGGAGCATTTCACCAATATCCGATGTTCTGCGTCGCGAAGCGAAACTTTTGCGGAACAAAAAAAGAAGCGGTAAAAACCGCTTCTTTTTGCTGTCGATAATTTGTTTTCAGTCCTGCGTGTAGGGCAGAAGCGCCATAACACGGGCTTTTTTAATTGCCGTGGCAAGCTGGCGCTGATGTTTCGCGCATACGCCTGTCATGCGGCGGGGAGAAATCTTTCCCGTCTCGCCGATGAACTTTCTGAGCTTTTCTACGTCTTTATAATCTATCGACGTGGCCTTTTCAGCACAGAACGCGCAAACCTTTTTGCGGGGACGCCTGTTCTGGCGGGGCCGTCTTTGCATTCTTTCGTCCATTTGCTTAGTCTCCTTTTGATGATCTTCTCTTAGAACGGCAGGTTTTCGTCTTCCAGAATTACGCCGTTCAGCTCTTCGTCGTTAAACAATTCGTCTTCCTGTGGCGCGCTCTTCTTCGGAGCAGGAGCCGGGCTGCCATAACTGTCGGAAGCGCCGCCGTAAGAGGAGGAGCCGCCGCCCGCGCCGGGCTTGGCCAGAAATTCCACATCGTCGGCCTGCACCTCGGTAACATACCGCTTGCCGCTGCCGTCCTTTGCGTCGTAAGAGCGCGTCCGAAGCTCGCCTACGACGGAGACCTGCTGACCCTTGACGAGGTATTTCGCGCAGTTATCCGCGAGACCACGCCATGTGACGATGTTAATAAAATCGCTCTCGTCCCGGTTCATGCGGCGTGTGACCGCCACTGTAAAGGTGGCGACGGAAATGCCGCTCTGCGTCGTCCGAAGTTCAGGCTCTTTCGTGAGCCTGCCAACCAAAAAAACTTTGTTCATTGCCGTTTACGCTCCTTTTACGTCCTGCTTCTCAACCATGTAGCGCATGACGAAGTCGGATATCTGCATTTTCCGCTCAAGCTCTCTGGGGAGCTCGGGCTTGGCCTTAAAGTCTACAAGCACGTAGTAGCCGTCGTTCAGATCGTCAATGGGGTAAGCAAGCTTTTTCATGCCCCATTCGTCGGTCTTCTCCACCTCTCCGCCGTCAGAAGTTATGATGCCCGCGATCTGCTCAATAAGAGCGGCGCGCGCCTCTTCCTCCATGTCCGGCCTCAAGATGTACAATACCTGATAGCTGTTCATTGTATTTCACCTCCCTTTGGACTATTGGCGCTTCTTTTGATCCAATCCGAAGCGCAAGGATGTAATGTTGCGGCATTTTTGCCGTATTTCGCATTATATCATAATTAGGAGGGCAAAACAAGCGTTTTTTGTTTTTTGAAAAAATGAATAGAAAAAGAGCCCGTAAAAAGATAATAAAATTTTGGAAAATGAATTGAAAATAGTGGGAAAAAGCTGTATGATAAACGTACTGAATATAATACAAAAGCAATGTATGAAAAAAGAAGAGGGGAGCAGAAAAGAATGAAAAAGGTTTTTTGTATGATTCTGGCAGTTGTTATGGTTCTCGCATTCAGTACGACAGCGTTGGCGGCGTCAATCAGCGTACCGGTGACGACGATGGCTACGGGCAGCGAGACAGCCGCAGGGGGACAGATCAGCTATACTCATGCGGATAAGCTTGGGACGTCTGAGGCGGGAGCGGTTCAAACGGTGACGTTTGCAGAGCCGGGAGTGGCAATCGTAGCTATGGCG
>QAKS01000084.1 GCA_003343685.1 Clostridiales bacterium
GCGCCTTTTTTGAAAAACTGCACCCTGCTGAAAAAAGCAGGGTTTTATTGTTTTATGGAAAATCAGTTCTCTTTGTTTTCCACGTTCCGTATAATCGCCGCGTTCTCTCGCCCGATGGTGAAGCGATGAGCGATGCAGAGCCCGACCACGATGAGGATGACAGGGAGCAGACCCATGACGATGCGGATGCAGTCGAGCGCCATCTGAGGCTGCGTTACGACCTGCCCCTCCTGAGTGGAGATAAAGCCGCAGAGCTGGAGCGCCAGCATGGCAATCTGGATGATGCAGGCCGTACCGATCTTCTCGCTGAAGGTCACAACGCCGAAATAGACGCCGTCTGAGGGGCGTTCATCATCGCGCCCGTCGCCTGCCTCGATGGCCTCGGGCAGCAGAGCGCTGGGAATCATGTGCATAGACGATATGCCGAAGCCGATGATGGGCAGGAGTACCCAGATAACGGCATTGACAAAAGCAGGAGGCAGCATGAGCAGCGCCAGTGCACAGCCGCTTATGATAAAGCCCAGCATCAAGGCTTTGCGCTTGTCCAGCTTTTTGCTGATCCACACCCATGCGGGAAGGCTGATTGTGGCGGTGCCCATGATGATGGCTGCCACAATGGCAAAGTCGTCGGAGCGGCCCAGTACGCCGAGATAATAGAGCAGAAGAGCCTGGACGGTGCCGATGGTGACCCAGCTGCATATGTACATTCCGAGAGCTTTGAGGAAATGTCTGTTTTTAAAAGTCGCTTTGATCTTGGCAATAAAGTTGGATTTAGGGTCGTTGTTGTAGGGAGCCTCCTTACATGCCGCAAAGGTGAAAAGGGGGCTGATCAGGATCGGTACGGCAAAGCACGCCGCCATCAGTATATAGCCCAGGGAGGTAGGCATACCCTCCGGAACGGAGGGATCGAGGGGGAGCGTGGTGATGATCTCGGGAAGAGCCGCGGCGACAAGACCGAAAAGAATGGAGAAAAAATATCGGTACGATTGAAGCGACGTGCGCCCGTCGTAGCTTTTGATGATTTCCATGCCATAGGTGTTATAAGGGACGATGAAAAGGGTGCTCGCCGTGCGGTAGAGCAAATACATGACGACCGAGTAGGCAAACATAGCGCCCTCGGACCAGCCTTTTGGAACCGCCCAAATGGCAAAGAAGAGAACGGCAAAGGGCAGCGCCGTCGTAAGGAAGTATACACGCCTGCGCCCAAATTTGGAACGGGTGATATCGGAGAGATATCCGGCGACAGGGTCGGTCACGGCATCCCAAACTGCGCCGAGAAAATAGACAAATCCGGCGAGCCATGCACTCATGCCCATGACGTTGGTCAGATAGAATACGTACAGGAAGCCGATAATCGTGCCGCCTATGGTGTTTGCAATTTCGCCAATGCCGTAAAAGAGCTTTTGGCGCAGAGAAAGATCCTGTTCGTTGTTCATGATTTCTCCTTATATATGTAATTATAGGGAATATTATAACAGAAGGGGGATGTGTTGTCGAATACGGAAAAAAGATATTGAAAAAACACATGTCAGATATATCAATAATACATTTCCTTTTTTGATATAATAGTACTACAATACAGTTAAAGAAAGGTTGTGAAAAATATCACAACTAATCGAAAAGTTTGAAATAATTTTTTAGGAGGCATTGATATGCGTTTTACATTACCGAGAGACCTGTATCATGGAAAGGGAGCAATCGAAAATCTGAAAGACCTGAAGGGCAAGAAAGCGATCATCGTAACCGGCGGCGGCAGCATGAAGCGCTTTGGATTCTTGGACAAGGTAGAGCAGTATCTGAAAGAAGCGGGCATGGAGACGAAGCTGTTTGAAGGCGTAGAGCCGGATCCGTCTGTGGAGACGGTGATGAAGGGCGCAGAGGCAATGCGCGAGTTCCAGCCCGACTGGATTGTCGCCATTGGCGGCGGCTCTCCGATTGATGCGGCGAAGGCTATGTGGGTGTTCTATGAATATCCCGACACGACCTTTGAGGATATCATCCAGCCGTTCAGTTTCCCGACGCTGCGCCAGAAGGCTCAGTTCTGCGCAATTCCGTCCACATCCGGTACGGCTACAGAAGTGACGGCGTTCTCCGTTATTACAGACTACCAGAAGGGCATCAAATATCCTCTGGCAGACTTCAACATTACGCCTGACGTGGCAATCGTCGATCCTGATCTGGCAGAGAAAATGCCCCAGAAGCTGACAGCTCATACGGGTATGGACGCCATGACGCACGCCATTGAAGCATATGTATCTACGGTACACTGCGACTATACCGATCCGCTGGCTCTGCATGCTATCAGCATGATTCGCAGAGACCTGAAGGATTCTTATGAGGGAGATATGGAGGCGAGAGATAGGATGCACAATGCGCAGTGCTTGGCAGGCATGGCCTTCTCCAACGCGCTTCTCGGAATCGTTCACTCCATGGCGCATAAGACGGGCGCTGCCTACAGCGGCGGACACATTGTTCACGGCTGTGCAAACGCCATGTATCTGCCGAAGGTGATTCAGTATAACGCCAAGAACGAGGAAGCGGCTGAGCGCTATGCGGCGATCGCACGCCATCTGCACCTGTGCGGCAATACGACAGAGGAGCTGGTAGTTGCTCTGGTGGAAGAGATCAAGAAGATGAACAAAGAGCTCAACATACCGACCTGCATTAAGGAGTATGAGGGCGGTATCATCGATGAGAAAGAGTTTATGGACAAACTGTCCGACGTGGCCGCGCTGGCAATCGGCGATGCGTGCACAGGCTCCAACCCCCGCATTCCCACACAGGAGGAGATGGAGAAGCTGCTGAAGGCCGTTTACTATGGCGAAGAAGTAAACTTCTAAGACAAAAAAGTTTGTTCCTACTTAATGTTTTTTGCTCCCGCTTCGGCGGGGGCTTTTTTTGAATTTAGAAATTTGAAATAATTTGAGGTTGTTTTTCGGGTACAGTGCAATAAAAGCCGATTGGGGTCAGAGGAGGAGAAATCGGTTTTTTTGAAAGTCCAAAACACCCTCGTCCCGAAGGCGGCTGAGCTCGGCAGACAGGGCGCTGCGGTCTGCAGACAGGTAGTCTGCCAACTCCTGCCGGTTGAAGGGAATGGAAAAATCGGCGCTGCCGTGTCGTTTTGCCTCGGCAGACAGATAGGACAAAACTTTGTCCCTCAATTTTCGCTGGGAAATGTGTTCGATTTTATCGGTCAGACCAATGTTTTTGTCCGCAAGCACGGCAATGAGGTTCTGTATCAGCCGCGTATGAAAGGAACAGGCGGATTGGCAGGGAGAGAGAATACGTTGAACGTCAAAAAACAGTACGGTTGACTTCTGCGCAGCAATAGCGCTGACAGCCGACAGTATCGACTGGGAGCAGGCGTAGGATTCGCCGAAAAGCTGGCCTTGCGGTATCTCCGAGAGAATGGAACGATTGCCCCAGTAATCCTCTCTGGCGATCAGAATGCTTCCGCTTATGACCAGCCCCATAGCGGTGATATTCTCTCCCTGACGGTAAATATATTCTCCTCTCCCGTAGGTGTGCGGCGCAGGCGAAAGACATGCGAGCATTGCCGTAGCCTCACTTTCCCCGATGCCGCGGAACAGTCTGGACCGCGATAAAATATTCCAATAAATTTCCATAAAAAATTCTCTTTCGTTGTTTTGACAACGGATTTATTTTGCTCAGTATAGTACAATTCTATCGAAAAGTCAATGTGGCTAATTTAAAAACAGGAAAGGAAAAAAACGATGATACGTAAAATAATACAGATAGATGAAGAAAAGTGCAACGGATGCGGCGCGTGTGCTGCGGCCTGTCATGAAGGAGCGATAGAGATGGTAAACGGAAAGGCAAAGCTCATGCGGGACGATTACTGCGACGGACTTGGCGACTGCCTACCCACATGTCCTGCAGGCGCCATTACATTTGTGGAGCGGGAGGCCGCCGCATATGACGAGGAGGCGGTCAGAAAAAACAAGGAACGGGCGAAAAAATCCCTTGCTTGCGGGTGTCCCGGGACACAGTCAAGGGAAATCAAACGGGAAAGCGCCGTTCCGTGCGGCGGAGATACGGCGTCCCAGCTGTTCCAGTGGCCCGTGCAGATCAAACTGGTCCCGACAAACGCACCGTATTTTGACGGTGCGAATCTCCTCATTGCCGCAGACTGCACTGCCTATGCCTATGGAAATTTCCACAACGAGTTTATCCGCAGGCATATCACGCTGATTGGCTGCCCCAAGCTGGACGAGGTGGATTATACGGAAAAGCTGACGGCGATCATTGCCGGGAACGACATTAAGAGCGTGACGGTGGTACGGATGGAGGTTCCCTGCTGCGGAGGGATTGAAACCGCCGTCAAAAATGCTCTTAGAGCCAGCGGAAAGTTTATTCCGTGGCAGGTGGTAACCATCTCGACAGATGGACGCAAGCTGGATTGAAGAGCCGGAAGAAACCGCAATAAAAAGGCAGTATGCTCCAAAAAACGGGGATATGCCGCTTTTTTTAGACAGGGAGAAATGCGGATGCCTTTGCGCATTTGTGCAGAAAGCTGACGCGCAGCACTTGTTTTTTGCGGACGGACGTATTATAATACATATAATAATATAAATAGCGGGGGAGCTTGTAATACAGGCTGAGAGGAAAGTGCAACTTTCGACCCATACACCTGATTTGGATAATGCCAACGTAGGGATGCCTGTAAAAAACAGAGATTCTGAGAAGCTGCCGATCGGGCGGCTTCTCTTTTTGTGTGGGAGGTGGATTTATGATAAGGGTGAACGGAGCTGAGGTGAACGCGGAGGGACAATCAATCTCTGCATATCTGGCGGATTCCGGGTATGATCTGAGGCGGGTTGCTGTGGAGAAAAACGGTGAAATCGTGCCGAAAGCGCAGTATAGCGAGACCGTTTTGCAGGAGGGAGACACGGTCGAAGTGGTCAGCTTTGTGGGAGGTGGTTGAATTGGCGATACCCTCAAAGGAGGAATTCAGAAAGGCGCTGGAGCAGCGTCACGGTGCGGCACTGCAGGACAGGTTCAGCAGGGCGTCCGTCGCCGTATGCGGACTTGGCGGTCTGGGCTCCGGCATTGCCATTGCCCTAGCGCGGGCAGGCGTGGGAAGGCTGCATCTGCTGGATTTTGACAAGGTGGAGCTGTCTAATCTCAACCGGCAGCAGTACACTGTCAGCCAGCTGGGCATGTATAAAACAGAAGCACTGCGGGATACGCTGCTGTCCGTCGCGCCCTACTGCGAGACGGTCATTCATACGGAACGCATCGGGGAAGAAAATCTGGAAGAGCTGCTCCGGGATGCGGAGGTTGTCTGCGAGGCGCT
>QAKS01000029.1 GCA_003343685.1 Clostridiales bacterium
ACAATGCTGACAGTAGAAGCTGACGGCAAAAAGATTACGACAGTCGAAGGCCTTGTAGACGACAATGGACAGCTGGATCCGCTGCAGCAGGCTTTCATTGACCATTATGCGTTCCAGTGCGGCTACTGCACGCCGGGGATCATCATGGCGGCAAAAGGATTGCTGCTGAAAAATCCGCACCCGACCAGAGAAGAGATCGGCGAAGCGCTGGCAGGAAACTTCTGCAGATGTATCAGCCAGTATCATGTGTTCGATGCGGTTGAAGCGATTGCACAGGGAGGAGGAGCCGAGAATGAGTAAATGGTTTGAAACAAAATCCGAACCTATTGTAAGTAAATCGGATTATAAATATGTCGGTAAGAACTGCACACGTATAGACGCGAAAGACATCGTTACGGGTAAAGCGGTCTTTCTGGACGATTATACGGTGAATGACGCACTGATCTGCACAGTGCTGAAGAGTCCTGTTCCGCATGCGGAGATTACGAAGATTGATACGTCCCGTGCAAAAGCCCTTCCGGGTGTGCGTGCGATTTTGACCTATGAAGACTTCAATCCCGAATGGGGCATGGGTGAGCCGCCGATGAAGCCTATCCTCGGAAAAAGAGTTCAGTTTGCAGGCGACGGCGTGGCCATCGTAGCGGCTGATTCCGAAGAAATCGGCAAAGCGGCGATTGAGCTGATTGAGGTTGAGTATAAAGAGATGGAGCCTGTCTATGATGCGACAGAGGCAGTTCAGGACGGCGCACCGCAGCTGTACGAGAGAGACGATATTATTAACAATATTGTTCCCGGAGGCACAAAGGGCATGCAGCCCGACGGTCCCTGGTATCATCTGAAGAGAGGCTACGGCTGCGATGAGGATCCGCATACGATGGAAGAGGCGTTTGCAGACTGCGATTTCGTTACGGAGGACTTCGTTGAATTTGCCCAGAAGCCTACGCCGCTGCCGCCGGAGAGCCCGGGCGTTATCGCCAAATGGGAAAAAGGCGACGAGTACCTCGTATACGGCACCAGCCAGAGCACATTTATCATGACAATTCAGAACGAGACGGTTATTCCGGGGTTCAGAGTACACGCCAAGTCCTTTAACGTCGGCGGGTCTTACGGAAGCAAAAACGCGCTCGTTATTCCCTGCCAGTACTGCTGTGCACTGTCCAAAGCGACAAACGGCAGAGCGGTGAAGTGGATGCAATCCAAAACGGAGCATTTCGTCATTCACGAAACGAGATTGGGCAGCCAGATCAAAGCAAAAATGGGTATTGACAAGGAAGGCAACATCCGTGCAGTGCAGGGCGTATGGAACGTAGACTGCGGATGTTTCTGCAGCACCACGCAGGGGCAGGTTGCCGTCGGACTCGGCGAATGTCAACTGTTCTGCGGTCAGGCCGAACACTGGGATCTTCTTTCAAACTGTGTTGTTACAAACAAAAACTCGGCAGGCGTTGTCCGCGGCTACGGCGGGCAGGAGCTGAATGCTTGTCTGTCTTTGCTGATGTCCCGCGTGATGAGAGCGGCCGACGTCGACCCGGTGGATTCCTTTAAAAAGAACTACATTCATGGTGGACAGCAGTATATCTGGCGTGACGGCAGATATTGGAGATGTGATGATTCCATCAACTATGACGAGGCTATCGAAGAGGCGGCTAAGAAATTCCGCTGGAGCGAACGCTGGAAGGGCTGGAACACCCCCACATGGGTTTCCGAGGACGGGAGATACAGACGTGCGGTTGGCGTTTCCGTCTGCGGCAATGCAGACGTTGGCGAGTCATGGACGGAAGGATTTGTCCATGTAATTCCCAGAATTACAGAGCCGATCAGCGATATCGTATTACAGATGGACGTTACCGAAAGCGGCATGGGCCAGCGCAGCAACGTTCTCAAGCAGGTTGCTGAAATATTGAATGTTCCGTATGACATGGTTAAGATCACAGATCCAGATAACATGTTCAACGGTACGAATACGGGTCTTTGCGGTTCGCGCGGTACGATTACCTGCGGTCGCGCGGCTGTTAAGGCGGCTCAGGATGTTGCGAAACAGCTGATTACTCTTGCCTCTCCCATTCTCCATGTTGAGCCTGAGTATCTGGTGCTCGACAACTTCGGCGTAAGAGCGACGACACGCCCCGAACTGTGGGTGCCGTGGAATGCACTTGTTCCGCAGTTCTGCACGCTCACAGGCTTTGGCAGACATATCGAAAGCTTCTCTACACCCAGCATGGTAGCAAGCTTTGTAGAGGTAGAGGTAGATACGGAGACGGGCCTTGCAAAGGTTATTGACATGCTGAGCGGATCTAACCCCGGTCAGGTTATCGACCCCGCTGCACTGGAGATGCAGCTGCATGGCGGAATCGGTTCGGCTTCACTTGATACCGCTCTGTATGAAGAGAGCATTATCGATCCCGCAACGGGCAGGCTGCTTTCCTGCAACATGATCGACTACAAGTGGAGACCCTTTAACGAGTTTCCGCCGTTCGGTCTGTCGATCACGGAATCGCCGATCAATTCCTATCACTTCAAAGCGGTTGGTATCGGTGAGAATGCCGGCGCCTGCACGGCGAGCGCCTGCATGATGGCTATCTCCATTGCGATCGGCGCAGATATCAAGAGATATCCCGCAACGCCCGATGTCGTTTTGGCTGCAATGGGCAAACTGGGTAAATAAGGAGGTACGATAATGAAAGATTTTAAATACGAACGCGCGCAGAGCTTTGAAGACGCGGATAAAATCCTGAAAAGCAATGAGAAGGCGTGCCCCCTGGCCGGAGGCACAGATCTTCTGGGAACGCTTAAAAATGAAATTTTATGTGAAGATCCGGAAATGCTGGTCGACCTGAAATCCATTCCGGGCAGTAAAGGGATTGAAGAAAAGGGCGATACAATCGAAATCGGAGCGTTAACGACGCTTACGGAAATTGCAGAGTCCGAAGCAGTTCGAACAAAGGCACCCATGCTGGCAGAAGCGGCCTATTCCGTCGCAACTCCGCTGATCAGAAATAAGGGAACCGTTGGCGGAAACCTGTGCCAAGATGTGCGCTGCTGGTTCTACAGATATCCGCATGAGGGCGGCGGAAGAATGGTTTGCCGCCGTAAATGCGGCGATACCTGCTATGCACTGCACGGCGACAACAGATATCATTCCGTATACGGCGGCGTGCATATGGGCGGAGCAAATTCATGTAGGCACGCATGCCCTGCGGGAACAAACATTCCCGCATATATGGAGCAGATACGTCTTGGGAATTTCGCGGGCGCTGCCCAGATTCTAATGGACGTAAACCCCATGCCGATGGTTACCAGCCGCGTGTGCGCACATTTCTGCCAGGGCGAATGCAATCAGAACAGCGCGGGAGACAGCGTTTCCATCAGAAACGTAGAGCGCTATGTGGGCGAATACATTTTGGAACATGCGGATGAGTTTTACCAGGCTCCGGCTGATTCTACGGGCAAGAAGATTGCCATTATCGGCTCCGGTCCTGCCGGCCTGTCTGCGGCGTTCTATCTGAGAAAAGCAGGCAACGACGTGGTGGTATATGATTCCAAAGAGGAAGCCGGCGGAATGCTGATGTACGCCATTCCGGCATATCGATTGCCGAAGGATAAGGTTCGCGCCCTGATTAAAGCTTATGAGGGGATGGGGATCCGGTTTGTCACAAATACAAAGGTCGGCAAGGATATTACGACTGCTGAGCTGGAAGAAAAATATAACAGTGTATATTACGCCACAGGCACATGGAAACGCCCGGTTCTCGGATTGTCGGGAGAGGATCTTACGGTGTTCGGTCTTGATTTCCTTGTGCAGGTCCATGAGTGGATGGGCGGAAAGGTCGGACAGGAAGTGCTCGTAACGGGCGGCGGCAACGTTGCTATGGACGTAGCAATGTCTGCGAAGAGGCTTGGCGCGAAGAGAGTTGTCCTGGCTTGCCTCGAGAGCGAGGGCGAAATGCCCGCAGGCGCTGAGGAGGTTGCGAGAGCACGTGAGGAAGGTATTGAAATTATGCCGTCTTGGGGTCTTTCCAAGGTGATCAGCGAGAATGGAAAGGTAAAGGGCATGGAACTCAAAAAGTGCGTGTCCGTAAGAGATGCAAGCGGCCGCTTTAATCCTCAGTATGATGAGAATGAAAAGACTGTCGTCAATGCAGAGAACATTCTTATGGCTGTCGGACAGCAGGTTGACCTCGACTTCCTCGACGGACAGCTTCAGCTGACGCAAAGAGGGCTGATTGATGTAGCGGAGGATACACAAATGACCTCCAAGGAAGGCGTGTTTGCCGGCGGCGATGTTACAACAGGCCCTTCTACAGTAATCCAGTGCATCGCGAACGGCCATGTGGCTGCGAGAGGCATCAACAAATATCTGGGAGTGAAGGAAGACCATGCTTGCGTCGGCAAGCAGATTCAGCTGCCCTTCCTGACATTTGATGCAGAGGGCATCAAGGAAACAAAAGGGCTGAAGCTTTCCGAAATTCCGAAAGAGAAGCGCGACCTCGACCATGAGGATGAGATTGCGACCACGATGGAAGAGGCGCAGAAGGAAGCAAAGCGCTGCATGAACTGCGGTTGCTACGCTGTCAATCCCTCGGATACGGCACCTGCGCTGATTGCTCTTGATGCGACCATCAAGACGAACCAGAGGGAGATGTCCGCTGCCGAGTTCTGCTGCACCAATACAAAGGTTCAGGACGTCTTAAATGACGGCGAAGTGGTTACGGCGGTCAAAGTTCCCGTTCTGAAGGGATGTGTAATGCACTATGATAAGTTCAGAGTGAGAGAGTCCGTTGACTTCGCTATCGTCAGTCTGGCTTCTGTATTTGGGGCAGAGGACGGCAAGATTGCAAGAGCCAAGCTGATTCTCGGCGGTGTTGCGCCGGTTCCGGTGCGCCTGAACGAGGTTGAGGCATATCTTGTCGACAAGAAGGCTTCGGCGGAGGTTGCGAAAGAAGCAGGCGAAATCGCTGTCAAGTACGCGATGCCGATGTCTCATAATGAGTATAAGATTAATGAGATTAAAGCGATGATTGAAACGGCGATTATGCGTCTTGCCTGACCGATAACAACAGATTGATACAACTGAACTACCTAACAGGGCCCCTTTTCGGAAAACCGGGAAGGGGTCTTGAAAATAAAATTGTGTAAGAGCAGCTGACAGAGACGCCGGCAAGGGGTCGTTCTTGACAAAAGGCGAACAGTTCTGATATATATAAAAGGTATGACGTGTATGCTTAAAAAGTATAGTTTACATCACAGTATTTTCGGCAGTTCGGAAGGAGGATCAGTCGCTGCATCATGAGAAAACCGAAATCATCAGGAAAGACAACAGCTGAACTGCTCAAGGAGGCGGCCATATCTTTGTTTGGACAATATGGCTATGAGGGGACGTCCGTGCGCTTGATTGCACAGCGTGCCGGCGTAACTGCAGGGCAGATCACGGCGAATTTCGGCAGCAAGGAGAATCTTTTTAACGAGATCGTCATGGAAATTTACGTTTCCACCTGTAAGGACTACGATCCGATTATTGGTGAATACGAGTATTTAAAAAATGAAAATCTGTGTACCGAAGAGGCTGTGTGGAGGCTGATTGAACGGATTATCGACACACAGATAGAGTTTACGCTGAATTTGAAAAATCTTGATGCCGTAAAGATTATCAACATACATTCTTTTAATGAAAATATGAGGACCTCCACAAAACTGGCACAGCTTACAAAAAGTAAAATTGAGGATACGCTGGCGGATCTGCTTCGGGACGTATTCAAGCAGAAAAAACGCCTTCATTCGTTGACGATCAGCAGAGCGGTCAACGGTTCCATCGTTTCTTTTGCGGAGCATGCAGAGTTGTTGTACAATGAAGTCCTGAACAGTAAGTATATGCCTCAGTCGAAAATATGGATGAAGGAATATCTTAAGAATTTTATCATGGACAGCCTGAGAAACGAGGCGCTCAGGGAGTGAGTTGCGATGCCCCGACAGGCGTTTATGACGGCTTTAGACACCGGAGAACACCTTAGCGCTTGAACACCCGCTGTGCGATATATTAGGCTTCAAATTTATATCCATATCCAACTACTGTTTTGATATAATTTCTGCCGTCAGAGTGTATTTTTAGTTTTTTGCGTATTTGAAAGATTGTATTCTCTACAGCGTGAAAACAGCCGTTTGCAGCTTCGTGCCAAACCGCTTCATAAATCTGCTGTTTGGTGAAGGCCACCCCCGGGTTTGAATACAGCATATAAAGCACATCAAATTCTTTTACAGACAAGTCAATGTCTTTTGCGTTCACATTTACTCTGTGTTCGGATAAATTAACGCATATCCGTGCGGAGGGTTCGCTGACACCGAAATATTGCCGGGCATCAATACAATCAAAGCGCAGTTGCTCCAACAACAGCGACATATTTTCAAACCTGCGCGGCTGCCTGAGCAGCGCATAGAGTTTAATTGTCAATGTGTCGCCATAAATATCTTGGTTGAAATGGAGAATATGCGTCTCAATGGAAATATCTAGGTCATTGTCGATAGTGGGGCGGCGGCCGACATTTGTAATTCCTAAAAACACTTTTTCACGCAGATATGTTTTTGCCGCATACACGCCAACCTCCGGGACAGCCAAATCCGGCAGAATTTCCAAATTAGCTGTGGGCATCCCTACTAATTTTCCTATGCCTCTGCCATGCACAATTTTTCCTGAAAGGGTGTACAAAGGAGTTGTTTGTATCATATATTCTTTTTTCACGTTACATTACCTCGTTGATTGAATAGGATAAAAAGGATACAGGCTGCAATGATAATGCCGGAGAATACCATCAAACCGATATGTTTTTGTGGCTGTTTGGAATCGTTTGTTTTTACCGTGCCGGTTTTTCTTAAAGCTTGAACGATAGGCCTATAGAGTAAAAATGTAAACGCCGCGTTAAGTCCGCCTTT
>QAKS01000004.1 GCA_003343685.1 Clostridiales bacterium
GTGATTCCGCGCTCTCTTTCCTCCGGCGCTTTGTCTATCTCGTCATACTTCGCCATCTCCGCCATGCCCGCCTCTGACAGTACCTTCGTGATCGCTGCCGTCAGTGTCGTCTTCCCGTGGTCTACATGCCCTATGGTTCCTATGTTTACATGGGGCTTCGTTCTCTCAAATACTTGCTTTGCCATGTCTTTACGAATCCTCCTCGCAGAAATTGGTGTTGTTTGGAGCGGGTGATGGGAATCGAACCCACATAGCCAGCTTGGGAAGCTGGAGCTCTGCCACTGAGCTACACCCGCATTCCGCTGCGCACCCCGTCCATTTTTTTATTTTATCTATTACTTTGCTATTTGTCAATACAAATTGCATGTAAAATCATAAATGTTTCCACCGGGCGAAGACTTACGCCGTCTTCGCCCGGGTGTTTTCCTATCCCTCGTCGACTACTCCGCCCTGATTCTTCGTCGGTTCGGGCGCCTGCTTTGTAGGCGTAGCTTCCGGTGCCTTTGTCTTTGTCGGATCGGGTTTTTTTGACTCTTCCGGCGCCTTGCTGGCCTCGGAAGTGCCCGCTGCCGATTCGCCCGCCTCCGGCATACCCGAAGCCTCCGCCGTCTTGGTCGCCTCCGCTTCCTTCGTTGGGCCGAAGGTAATCTGCCCCGCAAACGCGCGGTACGTCTCTACGGAGAATTTCTCCGGCTCGCCGATCTGATTGCCCTCAAAGTCCTCCTTAATCTTCCAAATCTGAACTTTTATCATGTCCTTACGGGGCTTTGTCCATTCAAACTTGCCCGGTTTAAGGGATTCACTGAATACGGTCTCCGCGGCCTCTTCCGACTCGGATTTCTCCAGCAGCTCGGATTTAAACCGAACTTTATACTCCATCTTTGGACCGTAAACCTCTATTTTGACGGTTCTTGCATCCTTGCCGTCGCATTTTGCCAGCAGCACCACCGGATAGTCGTAGTTGTTTTTAAAAACCAAATCGGGGCCGCCCGTCGAAATCGTCGCGTCCAGCCCTGTAGGCGTATAGGATACGGGCCATGAATGGTGCTTTCTCGATACAATCTCATATTCAGACTTCAGCAGCGCAATATACAGCGTACTCGAAACCTGGCAGATACCCCCGCCGTACTGTTCCGTATAGCCGCCGTCCGTAATGCCCGGCGCCTGCTTGTAGCCGCTGTTTGCATCTCTCGGACCTGCTGCCTCATTAATTGACCATTGTTCTCCCGGCTGGAGCGTAACGCCGTTTACGACCGTAGCCATCTTCCATACATTATACCTGCGCTCATAGGCGGAATCCTGAAAGCTGGTGTCATACGACGCCCTGAGCGTCAAATTTTCTTCCAGATCCTCTTTTGTAATGGAGGGCTGCGTCTCAGTCAGCTCTGCCGCTATGGGATTCGTATCCCCGTTTTGCGCTGCCGCAACCAGCTTATCTGCCAGCGCCTCGTCGTCAACCGTCATTCCCGGCGAACCCTCCGTATATTCCAAAGTGCCGCTCAGCTGCAGATTATCCTCATCCTCCTGCTTATTGACGGAAACCGTAGCGTCTACCGGCTCCGTGTTATACTGCTCTCCGTTTGTCTGCAATGTGGCCAGCAGTGTTTCGCGGTTTACCGTTACCGTCAGCGGAAAATCCTTTCCGTTTGTCTTCGCTTCCTCGCGGTTTGCATTGCGCACCTTGGCATCTTCTTCGTTGCCGAACCGGATTGCCTCCTGCAGCACGCTTTCGTAGTCTACAGAAGCGCCCATCTGCTCTGCTGTCAGATTGTAAGTCTTTCCCTCAACCGTATAGGCGGAACAATATCCCGCGGCCATCTGCTCCGCAATTACGGCTATTTTTTCCCTTGCCTCTTCCTCGGTCATGCCCGAAACATCCATCTCCGCCACAGACACCCCTTCGGCAAATGTGTCATTCACAGCGCCTGTGCCCGCACCGCCTATCAGAGCGACAACGCCCCAAATGATCAGTCCGACCACGACAACACCCCCGCCTATCACTGCCAAAAGGCGCGGGTTAACGGGCAGGGATGATCGCCTTCCTGTCCGCCTTTTGTTCAAACTCCTTCTCGTTCTCCTGTGAGCCATACTCTCTCTTTATCCTCCCATACCAGCCTGTAAACGCTTTAAATATACACCGACTCCCGCTTCAAGTAAACGCTTGTAACACTTTATTTACAAAAACGCACTTCTAACGGCTCTGCATTCTGTATGACAAAACGTAGAGACTGTCATTCATCCTCATGTTTTCAATGGCTATTCCCGGCGCAACATCAACCTCTATGGGGGCAAAATTCCAAATTGCCCCGATACCCGCTTTTTCTATCATCTCCGCCGCAGTCTGCGCCGCCTCCTTTGGCGTGCAGAGCATTGCGATATCAATATGCTTCTTCTTTGTGTACTCCGGCAGCTCGTCCATATGAAGGACTTCAATTTCTCCGACCTTCGTTCCCACGCGAGCGGGGTCTACGTCAAACACGGCGTTGACAAAAAAGCCGTGCACTTCAAAATTTTTGTATCCCGCCAACGCCGTGCCGATATGGCCCGCTCCGACAATGATCGCATCATGCCGTTTGTTAAGGCCCAGAATCGCCTCTATCTCCGACAGCAGCCTTTCAACACTGTAGCCGTAGCCCTGCTGCCCAAACCCACCGAATACATTCAGGTCCCGCCTGATCTGGGAGGCGTTCAGCCCCATGTCTTTGCTCATCTGTGACGACGATACCCTGACCTCTCCGCTTCTTTTCTTTTCCGTCAGATACCTGTAGTATTTGGGCATCCTGCGGATAACGGCTTCGGGTACCTTCTCGAAATCTCCCATCGTTCCTTCATCCTTCCGTTCAGTCTATTTTTCTGCTTCTTTTGTATGATTTAACAGTCCTCCCGCCAGAAGAACCTTTCTGAGCCGCGGAGAAACCTCCAGCTTTACCTGAAATTCATAACCCTTTGTCTCATTCCTCACCGCAAAAACACTCTCTGCTCCCACCTTTGCCCGTGCATCCTCCAGCACCAGCCTGTCTCCTATGTCTATTCTGTCAGCATCGCTCTCGTCGGCAAAGACCAGCGGTAAAATTCCCGAATTGATCAGGTTTGACATATGAATACGGGCAAAGCTTTTCGCAATTACACCCCTGATTCCCAAGTACAACGGAACCAGCGCCGCATGCTCACGGGAAGAGCCCTGTCCGTAATTCTGCCCTGCCACCAAGAAGCCGCCTCCCTTTTCCTTTGCACGTGCGGGGAAACTCTCATCCACCGGCGTCAGGCAGTAGTCCGAAAGATAGGGGACGTTTGACCTGTACGGCAACAGCTTTGCATTGCTCGGCATGATATGGTCCGTCGTAATGTTATCCTCCATGACGAGAAGCACTTCGCCTTTTACCTCATCCCCAAGCCTGCTTCCCAGCGGAAACGGCTTGATATTCGGTCCGCGCACGACCTCCACATCGTCCGCACGCTCCGCAGGAGGCACCACAAGATTGTCGTTAATCATAAACGCCTCAGGCATCTCAATATTCATATCATCAAGCACCTCCTCCGGCATATCGAGCGGAGAGGCAAATTCTCCCTTGATGGCGCTTATCGCCGCCACCTCCGGACTTACCAGATAGACGTCGGCACTCTTCGTTCCGCTTCGTCCGAAAAAGTTTCTGTTATTCGTTCTGAGAGATACGCCGTCTGTCTCAGGCGACTGTCCCATGCCGATGCAGGGTCCGCAGGCGCATTCCAGTATTCTGGCGCCCGCTGCAATCATATCCGCCAGTGCTCCGTTCTTTGCTATCATATTCAACACCTGCTTGGAGCCGGGCGCGACGACCAGACTGACATTTTCCGCCACGCTGTTGCCGCGCAGGATTCTCGCCGCCTTCATCATATCGGTATAGGACGAGTTTGTGCAGCTGCCGATGCAGACCTGATCTATCTTTTTTCCCTTGAGTTCCTCTATCGTTTTGACCGCATCGGGGCTGTGGGGACAGGCCGCCATCGGCTCAAGGTCGGAGAGATCTATCACAATATGTTCGTCATACACGGCGTCGCTGTCAGCCGAAATCGGTTTAAAGTCCTCTTCCCTGTTCTGGGCTTTCAGGAACTGCCTCGTCGCCTCGTCACTGGGGAATACGGACGTCGTCGCCCCAAGCTCCGCTCCCATATTTGTGATCGTCGCCCGATCCGGCACTGTAAGTGTACCCACACCCTCTCCGGTGTATTCAATCACCTTGCCTACGCCGCCTTTTACGCTCATCCTGCGCAGCACCTCAAGAATGATATCCTTCGCCGCCACTCCCTTTTTCAGCTTTCCTTTAAGCTCCACATTGACTACCTTGGGGCAGACAAGGTAATACGCCCCTCCGCCCATAGCTACCGCCACGTCGAGACCGCCCGCACCGATCGCTATCATGCCGATGCCGCCGCCCGTGGGCGTATGGCTGTCCGATCCGAGAAGCGTTGCGCCCGGCACCCCGAACCTCTCCAGATTGACCTGGTGGCATATACCGTTGCCCGGGCGGGAAAAATAAATCCCGTGTTTTTTTGCAACCGTGCGGATATACCTGTGGTCGTCGGCATTCTCCGGCCCCGACTGCAGCGTGTTATGGTCAATATATGCGACGGACCTTTTTGTTTTGACGCGCGGAACGCCGAGCGCCTCGAATTGCAGATATGCCATCGTTCCCGTGGAATCCTGCGTCAGCGTATAGTCTATCTTTATAGAAATCTCCTCACCCGGCGTAAGCGTCCCGCTTACCAGATGATCTTCCAGAATTTTGTACGTCATAGTCTTTCCCATGGCTGTTCCCCTCCAAAAATCATAAAATTCAAACTTTCACATATCCTGTAATTCATAATTTTAATTGTTATTACAAAAAAAAGCAAGTGTGACCCTTGCTATTTCTCCTTCTCTTACCTATAATACATGCTATGAGAGTTTGGGGTACAATTATCAAAAGAAACAAAATAACATCTTCTGCCTTTGGGAGAAGTTCCCTATCCGACCCTTCGGAAGCTTTGATGGAAAGTCTGGAGCAGATCTATAAGGAGCTGGACCTTGCCGAACCCGTTTGGGTATCCAAACACGCGCGGGAGCTTTCCCGTTTTGGGCGCACAAAATTTCTGCCGGATGATTTTCTGGAGCCGGTCTCTTTCGACAGTTTCTGCATTGAATATGTCCTCGACGACTGACTTTTTTGCAGCCTTTTTGCTTTTCTTCCGTAAAGATTCTATAAAAAAGTTACAAATACTTTAATAAATTCAAGTTGACAATTATATACACGATATTTATACTGATAGCTATTGACTTATC